>NZ_CAPAEZ010000013.1:0-41652 GCF_948576815.1 uncultured Allobaculum sp. | reverse complement strand
GGCTCTTTCTGCCACATTATTGTCGATCGGATAATCACCGTCTTCCAGGTACCTTACCAGCGAGTTCACTCGATCCATGAAGTACTTGGCTGCTCTGTAGGCGGCACTTTTTTCCTCGAATCCACCCTGACTCTCTATCATGACTCTTGTGAGTCTTTCTCTGAGCCAGATAGATGTTTTTAACTTTTGAGAAATCGATACCGAGATCGATTTCAGGGATGATTGGTTCCATGAAAAAGCCTCCTTGAATAAAGAAATTATCCCAAGGAGGCCGTCGAGAAAATACCCGTCTTTTATTTGAGGCTTACGGCGTTCCGGTCCTTTACGGGCGCTCTCTCCTTTTGAATTTCCTGTTCGTAAACTTTGACAATGGCTTCGGCTGAACTGGCGGCTTTCCCCGTTTTGCGCGGACTTTCTATTGGGTCAGCGCGTTCGTTTGCGAGCTTGCTCCAAAATAAAACCAGCCGGGGATTCCGGCTGGCTGTCTGTTTCAAATGTTCTACTGGTAGTAAATGAAGTTTCCGTATTCGTCGTAGTAGCCGAGATTTTCATCCGGCAGAGCTTCCTGCTGCGCGTTGGGATCTTCGGCCGGCTGTTCGGCTGCAGAATCCTGCGCAGGCGCCTGCGGCGTCTGAGCTTCCTTCTTGCGCACCTGTTCGGCGAGTTCCGGATTTTTCGGCTGGGTAATGTGATCCACCACAAAGTCGCTGGCGGCTGCAGTTTTCAGCAGCTTGGTGAAGTGCCAGCCGTCGGCGGGATGCTGATCGTCGACGATGTAGTTGTAAGCGGAAATTTCCAGATCGTAGTTTTTACCGTTTTCCGAATTCGTGAAGTACGTATCGATCGGCAGGTAGTTGTTGACGATGTCGTACGCCTGGCGGCACGCTTCTTCGAGAATCGCGTTGTCCGCATTGTCGACCATGTTCAGGTTGACGCGCAGGGTGGCGGATTCGAGATTGATCGTGGCGCTTTCTACGCCGCCGATCGTAAGCAGATCGCCCTGAATGGCATTCATCTGCGAATCCTGAATGCGCGGCTGCAGGTCGTTGACGCCAAAGCGATTTCCTTCAACGGGGTGGTTGTTGCCCTGTGCACTGGTCAGCAGGACGTAACCGACAATGAGGAACGGAATCAGAATGATGATCAGAGTAAACCAGACGAGCTTGTGGCCCTGTTTGACTTTCTCCTTTTTCGGCTTTCTGACCCGTTTCGTTTTTTTAGGTGTATCGGGCATAGTTCTCTCCAATTCATTTCCATCAGCTGCCTCAGGCAGCAGTATTTTTTCGTGTCCGGTTCTGAGCTCTCTCAAAAACCAACACAATCATATCACACGAAGACTTTTGTGATGGCTGAGGCCGGCCGCGTGAACAAACTGTTAGAAAACTCCGGTTTTCCCTTTGTTCAAAGGGAGAATTTACCGTTTGTTCAGTTCCTGAACGAGCAGACCGTTGGCCTTTTTCGGGTTGGCCTGGCCTTTGGACGCCTTCATGACCTGACCCATGAGAAAGCCGACGGCACGGTTTTTGCCGTTCTTGAAGTCTTCGATCGATTTCGGGTTCTGATCGAGTACGGTGTTGATCAGCTCGAGCAGCGCGCCGTCATCGGACATCTGCTGCATGCCTTTGTCCTTGATCACCTGATCCGGATCGGCGCCCTGCATGACGTCTTCAAAGACTTCCTTGCCCTGCTTGCCGGAAATGGTACCCTCTTCGATGAGGTTGACCAGACGGGCGATCGCCTTGGCGGAAGCCGGATTTTTCGTAAAGTTCAGGCCGTTTTTATTGAGCCAGGCGCTCAGATCGCCGATGACCCAGTTGGCGGCCTTCTTGGCGTCTTTTGCATCAGCCATCACGGATTCGTAGAAGTCGGCCATATCGCGGTCGTTGACGAGAACGGACGCGTCGTAATCGTTGAGGCCAAACTGCTTTTTAAAGCGTTCGAGGCGCTGTTCGGGCAGTTCTTCGAGCGAGTTCTGGATTTCCTCGATCCACTTTTCATCAAGACGGATCGGGAAAATGTTCGGTTCCGGGAAGTACTTGTAGTCGACATTGCCTTCTTTTTTACGCATGAGCACGGTCGATTTGGTCGGCTCATCGTAGCGGCGGGTGGACTGTACGATTTCTTCGCCGGCATCCAGCGCAGCGTTCTGGCGTTCGATTTCCGCCTGAACGGCTTTCTGCACGTTGGCGATCGAGTTCAGGTTTTTGATTTCGACTTTCGTTCCGAGTTTTTCGGGATCGTCGGAAAGCGAAATGTTAATGTCGCAGCGCATGGAACCTTCTTCCATCTTGACGTCGGAAACGTTCAGATAGAAGAGCGTGCGGCGCAGCGCTTCGACATATGCAGCCGCTTCGGCTGCGGAATGCATATCCGGTCGGGAAACGATTTCGACAAGCGGCGTGCCGGCGCGGTTGAAGTCGATGTACGTGCCGGTGTCCTTATGGAACTGCTTGGCCGTATCTTCTTCCATGTGAATGCGCTCGATGCGCACTTTCTTTTCCCCTTCATCGGTCTGGATGAGCACATAGCCGTCCTTGCCGATCGGGTGGAACTGCTGGGTGATCTGGAAGCCTTTGGGCAGATCGGAGTAGTAGTAGTTTTTCCGGTCGAATTTGACGAGCGGGTCGATCGTGCAGTGCAGACCGGTGCACGCTTTAATAGCCAGGCGGACCGCTTCCTTGTTGACGCAGGGCAGCGTTCCCGGATGACCGAGGTCGATGACCGAAGTGTTGGTATTGGCCGGATCGCCGAAGGCTACCAGCGCTCCGGAAAACATTTTCGTTTTTGTTTTCAGCTCGCAATGGATTTCAATTCCAATGGTTACTTCACGCGGCATGCCGGTTCCTCCTTAAAGTCAATGATTTTCTCGAGCGCAGCGGCCACATCCAGAAGTTCCTGTTCCTGGAAGGCAGGGGCGTTCAGGTTAATGCCAAACGGCAGACCGTTATCGGCCAGAGAAAGCGGCATCGTCAAAGACGGATAGCCGGAGAAGTTGGCCAGCTGCATATGCTCTTCTTCGAAGCGGTCCTTGCCAAAGCGGACATCGCTGCTTTCTTCAATGAGCGGCGCGGTATCCGGTGCGGCCGGGGCAAGCAGCACGTCGCACGAGTCGAACAGTTCTTTCCAGGCGTCGACGAGCAGACGGCGGATTTTCTGCGCCTTGCGGAACAGGCGGTCCTGGTTTTCTTCAAAAAGGGTGTAGGAGCCGATCACAAAACGGGCGCGCACGTAGCTTGAGAAACCGGCGGTACGGGAATTGGTCATGACTTCTTCGACCGATCCACCCGGCTTGCGCACACCAAAGCGGATGCCGTCCAGGTTGGAATGGTTGGCCGTCGCTTCGGCGTTGGCAATCGTCTTGTATACGGGCGCGATGAGATTCATCAGCTTTTCATCCATGTACAGATCGACAGCTTCCGCACCGGCTGCCTGAATTTTTTCAACGAGTTCGTCAAAATCCTTTTTCAGTTCCGGGCGGGCGATGCGATCGCTGACGGTACGGAAAATACCGATTCGCTTGCCCTTTAAATCCGGATTGAGATTTTCTTTATAGTGTTCGACCGGCAGAAAGGAGCTGGTCATGTCATGATCGTCGCGGCCGGCGAGCACTTCGAGCGCTTCGGCCGCGTCTTCGATAGTGCGGGTAAAGAAGCCGACGGTATCGAGCGAAGAGGCATACGGAATGATGCCGTAGCGGGAAATGCGTCCATAGGTCGGTTTGAAGCCGACGACACCGCAGAAGGCAGCCGGCTTACGGATGGAGTCGCCGGTATCGGTACCGATGGCAAGGGGCGCGCAGCCGGCAGCCATCAGGGCCGCACTTCCGCCGGAAGAACCGCCGGTAATGTGGGCGGGATTCCACGGGTTGCAGGCCGGACCGGTCGATGCGTTGCGGTTGGTCCCGCCCATGCCGAGTTCATCCATGCTGGACTTGGCGACGATGACGGCGCCAGCGTTTTTCAGTTTTTCAACGATCGTGGCATCGTAGACCGGCACGTAGTTGTCGAGAATTTTCGAGCTGGCGGTCGTACGGATGCCTTTTGTGCTGACGTTGTCCTTGAGGACAACCGGAATGCCAGAAAGAAGGCCCTGAACGGGTTTTTCCTGCGGTTCGCTTACGATGGTGACCGCCGCGTTCAGCGTCGGCTGGAGCGCCTCAATCTGGGCTGCGGATTCGTTTGGAGTCAGACGGGTTTTCATTTATTTCACCACCTTTGGAACATGAACGTGTCCCATGCGTACATCCGGCACGTTCTCAAGTGCTTCCTCGCGGGAGAGCACATCGCATACGGTATCTTCCCGTAAAAATACGGTTTCGTCTTCAAAGGGATAAATCATCGGTTCCAGCCCTTCGGTGTCGATACTCTCGAAGAGTTCAACCTGGGCTTCCACCGCCTGAAAGTCCTTTTTAAGCTCTTCAATTTCCGCATCGCTCAGATCAAATTTCAGATCCGAGGCCAGTTTGCGAAAATATTCGGTTGAAAATTTTTCCATCGGTTTCCTTTCTTTCTGTGCTGTTCTGTTTATCTGGCCGGAAAACCGGCTGAAAACGAGCGGCCTGTACGTTTCGCTGGATTCAAAGGGCTTTTAAAGCCGCCGGATCCGAAAAGCAGAAGCCTCTCGTTTCTGTCTTAGTAAATGCTCATGACCTTGACGCTCTTCGAATCGGGTGCGCGTTCGAGCAGAGCGCAGACGTCGCTGTTGTTTTCGATAATCACTTTATACGTGCACGTCGTATCGGTAAACGCCGAAAGATCTTCGCGCACGGACTGAATGACCGCGAGAATCTCGCTGACCGTCTTTCCGTGGGCCGTGATATGAATCGTCAGCCGCACGATGGTGCCGTCCTGCACCTTGGCTTCGCCGGTCGTATACGTCGCGTCGGACAAAATCGACATGACCTGCTGGCGGAACGTTTCAAATTCCTGCGCCATTTCCGGATGGGCCTGGCTGAACTGACTGGATGGAACGATCAGATACTCTTCGTGAAGGGTATTGACCTGCGAGTTCTGGCCGCGGAAGTATTCGGTGAAAATATAGCCGCCCTTGGAGTGGCTGTTTTCATCGGTGTTGAGCTGGTAAGCCGCGATGAAAATCGGCACATCGGGTGAAATCTCGTTAAAGCGCTCGCGCAAATAGGACACGATTTTCGTTCCCGTCTGGGTAAGAAAGTTTTCCATTTTCTCCGGGGCGATTTCAATGCGCTGACCATCCTGCGTCACCGCATCGGAGACGGCCAGGCCAATGGAAATGCCCTTGAGCGTATCGCCCGAATAAAAGTCGAGTTCGTAAATGTCGTTGACAAGAATCGGACCGCGCACGATGCCGTTGCCGGTATCGAATTCTTCATCCGCCGACGGGTTCAGACCGTTCGGGTTGCCGTCACGCAGCGTACCAAGCAGGCCGCGGCTGCCGTCGGTCGCGTCGAGTTCATCGTAGTCGAGGAACACGTGGGTACGGAAGTTGACGTCCGAGGGCGAGAAGTACTGCTTCGACAAATCCATCAGGCCGGATTCGAGCTGGCTTCGAATGTCGATGTCGCTGATCAGACCGATATGCTTGCCGCGCGTATCGCTCGTTTCATACGGAAGCACCGCGCCATAGTCGCCGGGGCGAAGGCCCTGCACGACGCGGGCGCCTTCTTCCGAACAGCCGCTCAGCAGCATCGAAGCCGAAGCCGCGAAGACCAGCGCCTTTTTCAGAACGCCCGAGCGTCTGACGGACGCCTTTGTATCGGTATTACGCCGCTTCATCGTGAGAAATCTCCTTGAGGAAGTCGTCTTCGCTCCATACAGGAATGCCCAGACTTTCGGCCTTGGCCAGCTTGCTTCCCGCACTGGCGCCTGCGATGACCAGACTGGTCTTTTTCGAAACCGATCCGGCGACCGAAGCACCCAGCGATTCCAGAATTTCCTTGGCTTTCGAGCGCGGCATCTGTTCAAGCGTACCGGTCAGCACAACCGTCTTGCCGGCGAAAAAGGAATCGGAATTGACCGCTTCTTTCGGGGCTTCTTCCATATTGAGACCGAGCGTCTTGAGCGCCGCGATCAGCTTCTGGTTTTCTTCCTGCGCGAAGAAAGAATGAATGCTTCTGGCGGATACGTCCCCGATGAACTTCACCGCGGAAAGTTCGCTTTCGCTGGCGTTCATGAGCGCATCCATCGAATGGAAGGCGTCCGCAAGCAGTTTAGCGGCCTTGCTTCCGACCTGCTCAATGCCCAGGGCAAAAAGCAGACGGTCAAGCGGCTGCTTTTTGGAGGCTTCAATGGCCGCAAACAGCTTGTCGGTTCCTTTTTCGGACCAGCCTTTGTGCGCGAGCAGTTCTTGGCGGCGTTCATGCAAATGATAAATAGCTTCAATCGTGCTTAAAAAGCCGTTGTCGTGCAGCCAGACGACGCGCTTGTCGCCAAAGCCGTCGATGTCCATGGCTTCGCGCGAACAGAAATGAATCAGGCTGCGCACGATGCGGGCCGGACAGTTGGGGTTCGGGCAGAAATAGTCCGCCTCACCTTCCAGACGCACCAGATCCGAGCCGCAGACCGGACACGTCTTTGGCCATTCGTAGGGCACCTGCGTTCCGTTTCGCTTTTCGGGCAGTGCGCGTACGACTTCCGGAATGATATCGCCCGCTTTGCGGATGATGACCTGATCGCCGATACGCAGATCGTAGGCGTCGATGCGATCGCGGTTGTGCAGAGTCGCGGCGCTGACGAGCGTGCCGGCTACGCGAACTGGCGCCAGAATGGCGTTTGGGGTAATTTTGCCGGTGCGTCCGACGGTCAGCTCGATACCCATCAGCGTGGTTTCGACTTCTTCCGCCGGAAATTTATAGGCGATGGAATAGCGCGGATACTTGGCAGTCACACCGATCTCATGCTGCATCGCAAAATCGTTCAGTTTGACGACAATGCCGTCAATTTCAAAAGGAAGACTCGAACGAATCTTCGAAATGCTTTCAATAAAGTCCCAGATTTCTTCAAAGGAAGTGCAGAGCTTCCAGTTGGGGAAAACCGAAAAGCCCATGGCTTTGAGCTGTTCGAGGGCTTCGGCCTGGCTTTTTACGCCATGCTCTTCGCCGTTCTGGAAATAGTAAAGAAACATGTCCAGGCGGCGCTTGCGGGCAATGGACGTATCCAGGTTGCGGATCGTGCCGGCCGCGGCGTTTCGCGGATTAGCAAACAGCGGCAGATGCATTTCTTCCTGGAGCGCATTGAGCTTTTCAAAGCTCGCCTTGGGCATGATGACTTCCCCGCGCACTTCTACATGGCCCGCCTCGTCGATATGCATCGGAATCGAAGAAATCGTGCGGACGTTTTCCGTCACGTCTTCGCCGACCGATCCATCCCCGCGCGTAACCGCACGAACAAAGGACCCGTTTTCATAAATCAGAGCCATGGCCAGTCCGTCGAACTTGCATTCGCACACAAAGGATGCCCGTCCAAATTCTTTCCAGATCCGTTCGCAGAACTCTTTCAGTTCCTCTTTGGAAAAGACATCATCCAAAGAAAGCATGCGCTGGTCGTGGACGACTTTTTCAAAGCCGTCGAGCACTTTTCCGATAATGCGCTGCGTTGGCGAATTGGGATCGTAGCTTTCCGGATGTCTGGCTTCGAGCGCCTTGAGCTCTTCGAGCAGCGCGTCGTATTCCGCATCGGATACCGTCGGATTGTCGTTGATGTAATACTCTCTTGAATACCGTTCAAGAAGACGGCGAAGTTCTTCAATGCGTTTGATTTCATCCATACGGCATGCCTCCTGTCTCTGCTCCTCCTGCCGGTCTCCTGCGGCCGACTGCGAATGTAAAAGCCGGTCAGCCAGGGAAAACGGGAGGGGAATACGGTCCTTGTACAGACCGTTTCCATGTATTTATTCGTACATATTCTTTTCTTATGTATTTCTTTATTCCTGTTCGGATTACAGCCTGCCGCATACTGCGCGGCGGGCCTGAAAAGGAAATGAAACCATCGTCCATTGTATCAAAGTGCACCCCGCTTGTCGCAGGCGGCTAAGGACGGGTTTCAGCTGGCGAGATCTTCGGGATCGACGTCGGCTAACGGCGTAATGAAGTTCGCGTTAATCTTTTTGACGTGATCGTATCCGTCAAACTGAATCTGGATAATATCGCCGGAAACGTCGAGGATCGTTCCCTGCTTGAACTTATTGTGGAAAATCCGATCGCCCTTATGGTACGTCACCTTTTTCGGTCTGGACTTGGCGCGTGCCGCAAGGGTACGGGCCGACTTCATGCGCTTCTCGCGATTTTCGACCAGTTTGGCGATCTTTTCGCCGGTCTGTCTCGACGTTTTGACGTCCTTTTTCTCCTGCTCCAAATCGCTCAGTTCCGGTACGGGACCAGGACGGCGCATGTGGGCAGTCAGCGTATCGGGAATTTCGTCGATAAACTGCGAAGGAATTCGATTGCCCTGCTGACTGTACATATAGCCGGTGTTCCACGTCAGAAACAGAAGGTCCTTTGCGCGGGTCATGGCGACGTACATGAGGCGCCGCTCTTCTTCCATGCCTTCTTTTCCGCTTTCCATAACGGAGCGCATGGACGGAAACGTGTCTTCATACAGGCCGCTCACGAACACCACCGGGTATTCCATGCCCTTGGCGGTATGGACCGTAGAAAGGGTGACGGCGTTGCGGTCTTCTTCGTCGATGCGGCCGGTGTAAATCGCCAGATTGCTTAAGTATTCATCGAGGGTGAGGGTCGCGTCGTTGGAATAGGCGGCGGTAATATCGCTGTCGAGCGCACCGATGTTCTGCATGCGCTCTTCGACTTCATCCATCGCCAGCGATTTCTTATAGCCGGTCTCTTCGACGACCGCGTCGACCAGACCGAGCAGACCGTACTTTTCATAGCGCGCCTGAATGCGGTCGAGCACATCGATAAAGGATCTGGCCCTGGCCGCATTGACGGTTTTTGGATCACGCAGCACATCGAGCATGCTTAATCCTCGATCCTGACTTTCCTTGCGCAGCGTATCCATGAATTTTGGACCGATTTTGCGGCTTGGCACATTGATGATGCGCTCGAGATACAGATCCTGGCTCATGAACGCCGGATCATCGGGATCCGGTTTGCGCAGAAGAAAGAGGTAGGCCAGGATGTCCTTGATTTCCTTGCGCTCGAAGAAGCGGATGCCGCCCAGAATGCGGTACGGAATTTTCTGCTTTACGAGTTCTTTTTCAAAAATACGGGAAATATAGTTGGCCCGGTACAGAACCGCAATATCTTTATACGGAACGGGCTTGAGATCCTTGGCGCCGATCGAATGAAGACGGGCGATCATCATCGCCACAAAGCTGGCTTCGCTTTCGTCTTCCATGCCCCCAAAGGTAAGGATCGGCTGCGCGCTTGGACGCGTGGAAAACAGATCTTTTTTCACGCGGTTGCGGTTGTTGGCGATCAGCGCGTTGGACGCGTCGAGAATGACCTGTGTTGAACGGTAGTTCTGATCGAGGATAATCGTTTTTGCATCGGGGAAATCTTTTTCGAAATCCATGATGATGGAAACCGAAGCGCCGCGCCACGAATAAATAGTCTGGTCCGGATCGCCGACCACCACGAGCTGGGCATCGGGGCGAACGAGTTTTCGAATCAGGGAATACTGGATCGGGTCGGTATCCTGAAACTCGTCGACGTGAATGTAGTCAAGACGGTTTTGCCACTTCGTGCGGACGACTTCGTTTTCGGTAAGGAGAGCATCCGTATTGAGAAGCAGATCGTCAAAGTCCATGGCGAACATTTCGTTCTGTTCGCGAAGGTATTCGGCATAAATCGTCGTCAGCACGTGTCCGTCCGGCGTATCGGCCAGAACGCGCGCTTTCTCCGGATCGACCTGTTCGCGCTTGCATGAAGAAATGAAGCTGAGAATCTGCCCGGCGGGATATTTCTTATTATCGAATCCTTTTTCCTTGCGAATGCGGCTGACCATGGATTTCTGGTCGTCCCCATCGAGGATGGTGAAGTTGGACGGATAGCCGGCCGCTTTGGCGTCCATGCGCAAAATGCGGGCGCACAGCGAGTGAATCGTCGAAATGCGCACGTCACCCGCTTCTTCAGGCAGGATTGCCTCAAGGCGGTCTTTCATTTCCCGGGCAGCCTTGTTGGTGAAGGTGATCGCCATGATCCGGCTGGGGTACACATCCGCTTCACGGATCAGATATTCAATGCGGGCCATCAGTACGCTGGTCTTGCCCGATCCGGCGCCGGCGACAATGCGCAGCGGCCGGTCCAGACAGCACACCGCTTCTTTCTGTGCCGGGTTCAGTTTCTCCATCAACTCGCTCATTCTGCTTCCCTCTTCTTTTCTCGAAAAAGCGGTCGAAATCCGATCTCTGACCGCATCGTTTTGCCCGTTCGGGCGGTAAGAATCGTCCTGT
This sequence comes from uncultured Allobaculum sp., assembly GCF_948576815.1. Lineage (NCBI taxonomy): Bacteria > Bacillati > Bacillota > Erysipelotrichia > Erysipelotrichales > Erysipelotrichaceae > Allobaculum > uncultured Allobaculum sp. The sequence continues at coordinate 31,263 of NZ_CAPAEZ010000013.1, read as the reverse complement.
TATTATACCATGCCCTCCCATGCCCGAAAGGCAGGCGCAGGTCTGTACAAATGTGCGTACTCTTTTCGTTTACCTGGCAGAATGTTTGAACAATTCAGTCCGTATGAATTTATTTCTTCATTGAATGGATAATAAAACATCTATCGTATACGGAAAACGCCGTTTTTCGGATCCTGGCGGCTCCAATTGTCTGCATATGCATACAAAGGATTACCGCTTTGTTTTTTTGTCGGCTAAAGTAAAGACAGCAGGAAGCGATTTACCATCTTCCGGCATGGATCCGGCAGCCGGATCTGTGTCCGCACCTGCGCCTGCCGATCTCTCCGCATCCTGAAAAGAAATCCGCACTCCAGGCGGCGCAGCAAAAGATGGTACTGTTGCTCATCCCCGTAAAAAAGGAAAGAAAGAAGGAAACGGATCCTCATGAATGCAGCCGCAAAGTATTACCAGCATGCTTCCAGCCTTCTCGATCAGACATTTGAAGACGAAGAAGCTCACATTCAGCAAGCCGCCTCGCTGCTGACAGACAGCTGTCTGCAGGGCGGACGAATTTACGTATTTGGTTCCGGCCATTCGCACATGATGGCTGAAGAAGTGTACGCCCGCGCCGGCGGACTGGCGCTCATTAAAGCTATCCTTCCCCAGGAGCTGATGGTCATCGACTTCCCGACCAAGTCGACCGGTCTCGAGCGCATTTCCGGCTATGCCGCCTCGCTGCTTGAGCTGTACAAGCTCGATGAAAAGGACACGATTGTCATCATCTCCAACTCCGGAAGAAACAGCGTACCCGTGGAAATGGCGCAGGCCGCCAGAGAAAAAGGTGCCAAAGTCATAGCTCTGACTTCTCTGGCTCACTCGAAAGCGTGCACGTCCCGCGCGCCGTCGGGCAAGCGGCTCTTTGAGCTTGCCGATGTCGTTCTCGACAACCACGCCCCCAAAGGCGATGCCTCTCTGGAAATTGAAGGCTGCGATACGCCCGTCGGCCCGGTTTCCAGCTTCCTGGGCATTTTCCTGATGGATGCCATGATGACGCAGGTCATTGAAAACCTCGCCAAAGCCGGCAGGAAGCCGCCCGTCTTTGTCAGCTCGAACGTGGACGGCGGCGACGAAGTCAACCGCAGACTGTTCGAAACGTATTACGGCTACTGGAAATAAAAACCTGCCTCTGTCTTAAAAGACGGCCGCTCTGCTCTGCACAGAACGGCCGCTTTGTTTTTGGGAAATCTCAGGCTGGAAAACTTTTGGCGAATGCTTTTGCCGGATCGGCTGTGCGAATCTGCCCGGCGGATCGGTGCGCAAAATCTGCCGGGTCATGCATAGAAAAAGGAAGCCAGACGCGTTTATACGCCGGCTTCCCTGTCTTGCTTCGTTTTGGCTGAGGGTCTTCGGTTTTATCATCCCGCACATCCTGCAGGTATGAAGTCTCAAAACTTCTTCTTGCTTTGACTAAAGGGTGGTAAAGCCGGATTCTTCAATGCACGTCTTCAAATAGTCGCGTTCCGCTTCGCTGCGCGCTACACCATGAATATAGAGATCGCGCATGTTGTCGCGGATCATGGCATCGATCGTGTAAATGCCATCCTGCTTGTATTCTTCCAGCCACAGGACGCTGTCGTCCTTGCGGAACTCCGGCTCCTGTTCCTGTACGCTTTTCAAGTCAGGAAGAATGGACGGCTGCTTGGAAGCCTGCAGCAGCCAGGCCCATTCCTGTTCTTCTTTGAATGGAGAAGTCAGGAAAACGGACTGTGTGGCTGGATCGTAGCTTCTCTCTGCAGTACCCGCAGCTACAATCCGCACGTCTTCAAAGATGTGGTAGACTTCGCGTGTCCGATACGAGACAGCTTCCCCGTCCATTTCGATGGCTCCTTCCAGTTTGTTGTCGCGTCCGAGAACAGAAATCAGTTTCTTATAGGCGTCAATTGGAAGTCCAAGCGTCGGGTCAAGACGGAAGGCGATTTCGAGATCATCACAGATTTCATTGGCCACCTTTTCCGTCTGTTCGTTCATTTTGGAAAATTCGCCGTAGCTTTCCTTGGCCAGAAGCGTCAGGGCGGCGTTGCGGAAAAAGCGTCCGTCGCGATCCCAGTTGTTCCAGACATAAAAATGATCCATGAGTTCAGCCGCATCCTTTGCGCGGAATTCGTGTTCATCCATGTCGCCGCTGGCGGTCAGAATCTGTCCTGCCTCTGCTTTGGGCAGATAGTACGTTTCATCGAACATATAGTTTCGATCTTTAAATCCGGGTTCTTCCAGAACGAGCTGACGGACATAATCGATCTCCTGCTCGTACTGCTGCACCAGACGGTCAAAATTTTCGTCCCTGGCATAGTCGAGATCGTCATCGAGCTCATAGTCTCCGGGAATTTCTTCTTCAATGTCTTTAAACAGATCGACCACAAACGCGTGGAAGCCAGGACCGCCGTGACGGGTATTGGAAGAAAGAATCAGATCCTTTCCATCTTCTCTGGCGACGATTTTTCCCTGCGGGCAGACCAGAATTTCAACATGGCCGCCGCGCTCTTCAATCTGAACGCCTTCCCGCTCGCAAAGTGCGCCGAGCACTTCATACAGTTCTTCCATCTGTTTCTCTTCTCTGTTTTTACAGATCAGCTGAACAAACATGATTAACATCCTTTCTGTTCTAAATAGGACCACAAGTATTATTTCATTTTTTGGCATCGCCCATTGGGCTCATGCCCGATCTGCCTTTTTTCATGCGGTACGGCCTGATCCGGGCGCGGTCAAAAACGAAACATCGTTGCGGCCGGTCATTTTCTTTGAATCGATTATACTGTTGTTGATTAGAGGTATCGATTATGAATCAAATTGCCAGAGACTGGACCGATTATGAGGTCCTTGATGCAGGAAATAAAGAAAAGCTCGAGCGCTGGAACCATGTCGTTCTGCGCCGCCCGGATCCGGTAGCCATTTGGCCGATCGATGACGAACGGCCATGGAAAAAAGCGGACGCCGTCTATCATCGTTCGAACAAAGGCGGCGGACAGTGGGAATTCAAAAAATCCGTCCGGGATTTCTGGACGATTTCCTATAAAGATCTTCGCTTTAAAATTTCCCCGACCGGATTTAAGCATACCGGTCTTTTTCCGGAACAGGCGTCCAACTGGGATTTTATAATGAAGGCCATCCGCGAACGGAAGAAAAAAGCGCCCGAAGCGCCGATCCGCGTTCTGAACCTTTTCGCCTATACCGGCGGGGCGACTATGGCGGCTGCCAAAGCCGGTGCCGATGAAGTCATCCATCTCGACGCCTCCAAAGGCATTAACGCCTGGGCCAGAGAAAACATGGAACTGAACCATCTGCAGGATAAAAAGATCCGCTTCCTGATCGATGACGCGCTGAAATTCATACGCCGCGAACTGCGCCGCGGACGGACGTATCAGGGCATTATCATGGACCCGCCTTCTTACGGACGCGGCCCGAACGGCGAAGTCTGGAAACTGGAAGACAACATTTATGAACTGATCGACGAAGCGCAGAAGCTGCTAGCCGATGACGCGCTGTTCTTTATCGTCAATCTGTACACTACCGGCTTCCCGCTCTCGACCCTTTCGCAGACCCTGGAGCGCACGGTTGTTCGCCAGCATGGCGGCTATGTGGAAACCGGCGAAACGCTTCTGCCGATTCAGGCCGGCGACGCGGTACTGCCATGCGGTCTGTTTGGACGGTGGACCTCGTTTCGTCCCGAACATCCCGACCCCATCGCCGAAGCGAAAAACGGCTAGAGCTGAGTCATCACCTGGCGAAATCTGACCTTCTGCGTACAACCTTCTGCGTACAAAAAGAAGGCCTGAGCGCCCGATGATACTTCGTAGACAATTTCAAACTATGCATTCAAATACAGCCAGCAGGATTTCCTTATGAAGAGGGAAGCTTGCTGGCTGTTGTATTGTATGAATAATAATTTTTATGAATTGTAAATACAGTGGTAAGGTTTTTAATTAATGCTTTCGGCGTTCTGTCCAGATAAAGCGGCAATCTTTTTGAAGAAATTGGAACAGATCCGAAAACGGCCTGTTTTCAAACGCGATCGTACGCAGAAGGAAAACGGATGAGAATCAGCCTGCGCGGGAAGCGTAAACATAGTCGTCATCCGAAAGGCAGACCCACTTGTCCTCGCCAACACGCCCCCAGACGCTGCCGTCACCCGCGGTTTCTTCTTCAAGCACGGTAATGATGGTGCCTTCGCTAAGACGATCGACCTGGGAATGATCCAGAGACGGTCCGCTGCGAACCTTCATCACATAATTGAGGCGATACTGCGTCTTTGCGGGTTCTGGCTTTGGCTCCGGTTTTGGTTCAGGTTTCGGCTCTTCTGCTTGCGCAGCCTGCAAGCTGACGGATGCTTTTTCGTCGGATGCGGGAGCTTCAGAAGCCTTTAAAGACGATTCGGCACTCGGCTTCTGGGAAGAATCCGACGATTTGTCCGACAGAAAATCCTTCGCGGACGAATCGGAGGAGATGACGGCCACATCCTGCCTGCCAGCCCCGTTATAGGTGAAGAAGAACCATCCGCCAAAGGCGCCGACCCCTAAAAGAAGTGCAGCAGCCAGAACGATCAGAACGATTTTCCCTGCAGAGCCAGACTTTTTGGGCTGAGGAGCGGAAGGACCGGAAACGGGTGCAGGCGGCACTGGGGCATAGTTTTGCGGACCGGGCTGACGCGGCGGTTCAGCATAGCCATTTGGCCCTGCGCTGTTCGGACCGTAATGGGGCGAAAATCCTCTGTTGGACGACGGATTTTGAGGATTTGGCCTCTGCCCGGTCTGCAGGCCGTCAGACGATGCCGGATTTGGACGATCCGCTGGGTTTGGATTCGGATTTGCGCTGAAGTTCGAATTGGGCAGCGGCGTCCCGCACTTTGCACAGAATCGAGCCTCATCCTTGTTGGAATAATGACAGGATGGACAGTTTTTCATAGAACCTCCCTGAATATGAATATTAATTAGTTATAATCATCTTATCATTGCCAAAACCGATAAAACAAGACAGCCTGAACTCCACCGGAATCCAGCAAGCCCGTATCCCTTTTTCGGTGCAAAAAGTGTACGGTCTGCTTGATAAAACAGGAGCCGGAACTGATCGGTCTGGTCTTTCCTCTTCCAGGGCAATACATTCAACACGTATGAAAAAGAGAAAACATCTGCGTCCGCAGTTTTGCCAGAAGCGGATGCGGTCGAAAGGAGCCTTCGCATGAAAGGACGTCAAATCGAAAAACTGATTTTAGCCGCCCAGCTCGCTGCGCTTTCCATTTTTGGAATGGCCGCCTGCAGCTCTTCCAGGTCAGGCACTTCTTCCCAGGCGGATCCGAGCAGCCAGACCGTTCCCTCGGCTCAGCGCTCGGAACGAACATTCGAAGAAATTGCCGAAGCCAGACGCAAAGCGGAAGAAGCCATCCAGTCGCCTGACGGTCCCCAGGATGGGGATTCGGTTCCCGCTGAAACGCTTCCGGAAAACGGGCAGGCTACTGCTCTAAAAGAAGAGACAATCGACGGCATTTACTATAAGGACGGCATTCTGATTGCGAATAAAAAGCACGGTCTTCCGGCGGATTATGCCCCAGGCGTCGATCCGACCGCCAGCGCGCAGGTTTCCGCTCTGATTGCGGACATGATCGCGCAGGGCATGGACGTAAGCTATGACACGTCCAATTTCCGAAGCTACGACACGCAGGCCGGCCTCTACAACAACTATGTCGCCGGCTATGGTCAGGCTGAGGCGGATACCTTCTCTGCGAGACCTGGATATTCGGAACATCAGACCGGACTGGCGTTCGATTTGAAGCACAGCAGCGGCGCGCTGCTGACCGGACCCACAGAAGCCCAGTGGCTTCTGGACAATTCCTGGAAGTATGGTTTCATCGTTCGCTATCAGGAAGGAAAAGAAGGAATTACCGGCTATCAGGCGGAGCCCTGGCATTTGCGCTATATCGGCGACAAAGCGCAGGCCATCGCGCAAAGCGGTCTTTGCCTGGAAGAATATCTTGGCGTGGACGGCGGCGATTACGCCCAATAATGCCATTAAAAAAAACGGGAACGGATCGTACCGTTCCCCATATTTCTGATCGATCGGCTTTCTATCGCCGATCGTTTTTATTGCTTTTCTTTAATCGATTTTCCTTAATCGTTCTCCTTTTCGGATGGAATGGCTTCGATTGGCAGATCAATGCGGATCTCCTTCATGGAATGCACGACCTGACGGATCTGTTTTCTGCCGGCCATCTGTGAGGCAATATGCGACGAATCCAGCAGCCGCACATCCTGACAGCCGCTTTCAATCGCGCTGTTTATTCCCGCCACAGAATCTTCCAGAATGGTCAGTTCCTCTAACGGAAGGCCGAGAATTTCGGCGGACCGCTCAAACATGGCGATTTTATTTACGTATGTTCCGTCATCGTAGACGATATTTTCCTCTCGAATCCAGCGATCGAGATGAAAGCTGCGAACGAAAAACTCGATGTTTTCCCAGATGGAAGCAGAACAGATCGTAAAGGGAATGCCGCGCCGGGTCAGTTCATCAAACAGCGCTTCGCTGCCTTCGATCAGATGAAAAGACGCCTGATCTTCTGCGCAGTACTGGCGATACAGCGCTTCCTTGCGCTGGGAGAGCTGCTCTTCCCTTGCCGGGTCGATTTTCCCGTTATTGAGGTAGCGAATGATCTGCACATTCGGCTTTCCATTCATATGCAAAACGAGTTCTTCCTGTGTCACCGGACGGTTTCGCAGTTCGAGACTGATCTGGTTCCACGCTTTGACATGCTTGTCGTGGTCGAGAAACAGCGTTCCATTAAAATCGAAAATTACACCTTTCATTCGGATCCCCTCTCTGGCTTATGGCTTTCTTGTCCATCGCTCTTTCTTTGAGCAGACGGATTTATCGGTTCAGTCCTATCTTATCGAACCCATGCTTTTCCTGCAGACAAATACGGATCCTCTCGATCCAGGTTCTGCTTTCAGTGAATCCTCTGCTTCTTTCCTGCTGCCGCCTCCGCCTTTGCCATCCAGGCCGATTCCCAGTGCGCAGTCCGATTCTGGATCGGATACTTCCCAGCCGTCTGCGCCCAGAACGAAATGGATTCTGCTGGCAGGGCTGGCGGCGGCTGTCGCGCTTGCAGGCCTGGTTGGCTCAGGTCTGGTGGAAACCTGGACAAAGGGAAGCGATCAGGAATGTCTGAACGCTTTGGAGTCCAGGCCGACTCGTCACTGAACCACAAGACTCGTAAACAGTCAGAAAGAGCAGATGACAGCTTACTCAGAAATGTTTGAGAAAGAACTGGAGCATCCTGAACCCTTTTATGACCGCTATTTCAGGATCCGAAACTCAAGGAATGGATCCGGGAGTTTGTGGATCTGCTGAAATCGTCAAAGGACAGGGCCTCTCAGTATTGACCGGAACAGCGGAAAACCTTTTCGGCAGACTACAACATAAATGAATTCAGCCGTCGGATCGCACTTTTCAACCAGATCCGTGAAAAGTATCCGCTGGAATTTTCTGACGCATACGATTCCAGTACTTTACGCATACGCACCTGATTGACGATGCGGATGCTCGAAGCGAAGGGCTGGACGATCTGAAGATCGAACCGGCTGACCATTTTTCAAAGGAAAATGAACAGGCTTTTCTCGAGGCTTTAAGCCGCACGCTGGGTGCCCGCTGGACGGCCAGCGAGGAAGGAACCGTTTTCGACGGATTTATTCCTCTGCAGATACTGGATACGAAGGCGCGGCATGAATATAAGGACAGGCTGTGTGAGGAAATGCGCGCCATCGCCCTGTATATGTTCTGCGAATTTGAAGTCAAAGATCTGCATATGCCGGCAAAAGACTATTATGGCTGTCTTATGGGGATGCCTGGCAGCACCATGAATTATGGCAGCAGTTCTTCGCCGTTTTATTTCTATTCCAGCCGCCGCGCTCGACTGCTGGAGGCGTTCAATCGCTCTTTCAGTTTAGACTTTGAACATGCAGAAGATCAGGACAGGCTGCAGCCTTTAGTTTATGACCAGGATCGAAACGGCATCGTTTTCAATTTTGTCCGTTCTCTGGCGTTCCGTGACGTACTGTTCATGGAATCTGGCCTGAAGCGGGGAAAGCCGGATGGCGACTCTGAATTTGAAATTCGTGCGGCCAGCACTTCCGGAATTGATTTCCATGCGTTTGCCATACAGCCCGGTCAGGGAGGAAACAGCCAGACCCATTCGAAACAATATCGACGAAGAAAGCGGGTTTTACTGGAAAGAGGGAGACGATGCCGTCTTCCAGTATTCGATGGATCCAGATTGTATGAAAGCATTTATTCGCTGCACGGTATATACGCTCGATTGCAGCGGTCAAAGAGGCATCGTGATTTTCGCAGATAAGGCTTACGATAAGATGCTCGACTAAGTCCTGCAGCGATTTTGAGGTCCTTCACCGAAGTGCCTATGTCTGACGCAGCATCCAAAAAAATGAAAAGCGCCTTCGAGGCGGCTGGAACGCATGCAGGACATGCAGTCCGGATCCGCCTGGAAAGCGCTGTTTTTTTGTTCTGTTTAAGAGAAAGACTGGATTGATCTGTCTGGCTATCTTAAGCCGTACCAGCCAATGCCTTCCGCGTTCCATCCGTTTCGGACAAGGAAGGCGTTTTCGTTCGGGTCGGTCGTGTAGTTATGGCTTCCGCTTTTCGCGTTGGGATTGTACTGACGATAGAGCGGGACGCCCTGGGCATCATCGGAATACCAGCCGATGCCTTCGTCCGTCCATCCGGCGCGGATCAGATGATCGCGTTCATTGACCGACATCGTGTAGTGATGATCGCCCGCATTGCGGTTGTACAGACGATATACCGGCGTACGGGACGTTTGCGGCGCGTACCAGCCAATGTTCTCATACGTCCAGCCTGCCTGAATCAGGCTGTTCTTTTCCCTCTCCTGGGCCGTATAGAAGTGTTCGCCCGAGTTTGGATTGTACAGACGGAACATGGCGACGCGCGGCACGGCCGCCTCTTTTCGGATGGAAAACGTCCGCGTTACGCTTCCTGTGTAATGGTTTGTGCCCTGGATGGTAAGACTGGCTGTTCCGACGTTCACGTTATTGGCATAGCTTACGGTGTAGTCCTGACCTGGAATCAGATCTGCGCCGCGGCTGCGGACCGTTAAAGACGGCTGAATCTCCCTGCCTGTCCAGATTTGCTCAGCGATCTGACCGACCATGTCTTCACTCAGGCGGACAGGAACAATCTCGAACTTCCTGACTGCACTTCCCGTGTAATTTCCTTTCCCCGTGATGCTCAGTGAGGCCGTTCCAGGTTCCCGGTTACCCGAATAGCTCAGGGTATAGTCTTTGTCCTGTATCAGACGCGTTTTGCCATGGCTGACGGTTACGGACGGCGCAATCGGCTGGCCTGTCCAGGTCTGATCCGGTATTGCCGAAATCATATCCGTCTTCAGAGAGGCGGGTTTGATCGTAAAAGTTTTCTTTGCGGAGCCCGTATAGTTTCCTTTTCCGGTAATGGTAACGGTCGCGGTTGCCGCACTGATATTGCTGGAACAGGAAACGGTGTAATCCTTGCCGGATGAGAGGGTTTTGTTTCCGAGTTTCACCGTTACGCCCGGCTGAATCGCGCTTCCGGTATACGTATAGCTTGTCGAAGACAGGGTAACGGAAGCGCTGCTCAAAGACGGCAGCGCATTCCACACGGCTTTAAAGCGGAGGACATCTCCGTCTATGTCTGTCGTTTTGGCCAGCGGGGTGCCGTTGGAGTAAATCGATTTTGGATATTTGTGTCTGGCGGCTTCGGCGTCGGACATGAACCGGTTTCCGGATGAACTTTTATACATGTACTGCTTCTTCCTGTCGCTGTATACGTACCATCCGCCAAAGCTGTATCCGTCTCGCGTATATGTGCATTTTGTGGTCGTTACCTTCTGGCCGTAATGGACGACGGTATCTTTCATCGTCGCTCCCTTTCCGCCGTTAGCCTCATACTTGATGGTGAACTTTTTGTCCGGCACCTGCACCTGAATGGTGTATTCCCTTCGGTTCGGGGAATAAATTTTCAGCTCTGCGGATCCGGCTTTCACAGGGGTCGCCTTGATGACGGCTCCGGCGCCTTTGGATGAATTGACGGTAAAAATATTCGTATCGCCAGAATACCACGTCAGGGAGTATCTGGAACCGCTGGATGTGGACAGACTGATCGAATACGTACCTCCAAGTTCCAGCGTCAGCCTGCCGTTGTTGGGAACCGTCTTCGATTTATAGGACGCGGACACACCCGACACGTGTACAAAATTGCTGGCGGCAAGCCAGGTTCCCTCTTTTGCAAGCTTTGTACCTGGCGTCTTGAAATTTGCAGGATCCGGTCTGTGGTCCTTATTGATGTTCGTTTTACCCAATAAAAACCACCGGGTTTCCGCATTAAAGGAGTCATTCCATGTCACGTCGATGGAATAGTAGTAATTGCCAAGTTTTGAAATATTCCAGGAATGAGGCTCAAATTTGCCGGTCGCATTTCCGGTTCCCCCGACGATATACGTTTCCACGCCCGACGCGTTGGCCAGCAGGCTGAACGCATGGGCATATCCTGAGCAGACCGTTTTGCGGCCGATTAAAGCACTGTAGGCGGTCTGTCCGCCATCTTTCAGCTTCTTGTAGTTATTTTCATAATCGATCGTCTGAATCAGATACCGGTTAATAACTTTCAGCTTCTGCACTTTATCGGAAATGTCGATCAGCGGCCGTTTATCCAGAGACGTAAGACTGCCTTTATTGACGATTTCCTTAACTTTATTGAATACTTTCTGCTGACCGGATGTTCCAAAGGCTTTTGCAATCTCATTCCATTCGTATCTGGAATAGGAATCTTTATCAATCCTCCGGACAAAATCGCTCATGGACGGAGCATAGCTTTCCAGAAGAATGTCGCTGTCCGTGAAAGAAGGGATTTCCTCCCGATTGACGAATTCCACATCCAGAGAAATCGTCTGGCTTTCGCTCTGATACAGAACCCAGAGGGCATGCTCCCGTTCTGGGTCGTCGCTCTGAAGCTGGAAGGCGATGCAGGAAGGCAGATTGCCGCCGTCCTTGAACGCGACGCGCATCGTTCCATTTTCGGTTTTCGTCTCAAAACCCGATTCTGCACCGGGCTCAAATTCATTAGCGACCCATACAGACGCAAAATCCGGCAGACGAAGCGAGAAATGATCTCCGTCCTGCCATCTATAAGAAGAAGGATATTCGAGATTCAGGAAAACGGTAGAGCCGATCTGTTCTGGCTTGAGCTGAATCTGGTTTTCTTTCAGCAGGTCTCTGCCCGTCTGATCATTTTCACAATTCGAATTTTCTTCTGTCTGCCGGCTGGCTTCCGGCCTTCCGCTGTCTTCCTGCGCCGGACGGTCTGTCGCCGCATTGTCTTCGGACTGGTCCGCTCTGGAATCCGGTCTGTCCGTATCTTCTGACGAGGACGGCTTCTCTTCGTTTTCCGTGTCTTCTTCCGACTCGTCGACAAACGTAAGAACAGCTGGCTCTTCATTCGCATTCAGTTTCCAGGAAAACGGCAGATCTTCGGCTGCCGCTTCTACAGGAAGGGTAAGAGGAAGCGGGTCCTGAAGGTCCTTCCCGCTTCGTGCATTCAGTTCTATGACCAGTTCGTTTCCTTCCATCGTCCACTGACCGGCGAGAACTTCGCCTTCCAGCCAGATCGGCTGCGGCTTATGCGTGTGTTCGACATGAATCGCCTCGGGAATCGGGAGTCGTACCGTATCGCCCTTCTCCACTCTTCCAGCGTCTTTCAGGAAGATCAGATGGAGAAGAATCTTCTGAGACGAATGTTCATCCGACCAGGCTTTTTCGATTTCAAAACGAAATCCCGGCTGATCTGACCAGCAGACCGAATCGGCTGGCTTTCGACGGGCTCGTTTTTCGGTTCTTCGTGCCCGAAGGCCGGGAGTACGCTCGAGGAGAGGAACAGGGAAACCGAGAGGATCGCCGAAAAACCGGCGAAGGCTCTCTTTCGTATTTTCTTCGCATGCATAGGCTTTCTTTTTCCTTTCCAGTGTGAATTGCCTGGACATTATTATAAATCGTCTTTTTTTATTTGAACAACATATTCCATATTTTTTCGCTATGAAAGACTGTTTTTAAAGACGAATCTGCTCTTTCCTTCGAAAGCTGCCTTTTCCTATTGCGAGCAATTTTTTGCTTGCGAGCAATTTTTTGCGCCCTGCTGGAGCTCTGATTTTTCACCCCATAAAAAAAGCGGCTCAGACAGAAGTTACATTCTGCTTGAGCCGTTTTTTGCATCCGCCTGGATTTTGCTTTAAGGGCGTGTCTTACTTCGCCGGGAAGGCGATTCCTTTGAATTCTTCAGTGATGAAGTTTTTGATTTCTTCGGATTTCAGGGTATCGACAAGTGCTTTGATCGCCGGATCGTCTTTTCTGGATTCCTTAACGGCGATGACGTTCTGGTACGTCTGTGCAGCTACCGAGTCCGCAGCTTCGGTTTCGAGCAGCTTGTCTTCCACGCCGGAAGCGAGGGCGTAGTTGCCGTTGATTACGCCGTAATCGATATCCGGAAGCTTGGAAGCCACCTGGTCCGCCGCAATTTCAACGATGTCGAGGTTTTTCGGGTTGTCGACGATATCGCGAACGGTTGCCGTGGAAATGGTTGCGTCTTCATCGAGCGTGATCCAGCCAAGGCTTTCGAGCAGGTACAGAGCGCGGGCTTCGTTGGTCGCATCGTTTGGAACGACGATGGTTGCTCCGTCTTCGATTTCATCAACAGACTTGTGCTTTTCGGAATACAGACCGAGCGGTTCGTAGTGGATGGCGCCTGCGCTTACGAGGTAGCCGTCATCTCCGGATTTGTAGCCGTTGTCTTCATCGTAGCTGATCAGATACGGTTCGTGCTGGAAGTAGTTGGCATCCAGAGAGCCGTCGGATGTGGACGGGTTGATGTTTGGATAATCGGAGAATTCCACGATTTTCAGATCGATGCCCTGATCGGCCAGTGCGTCTTTGGCTTCTTCCAGGATGATCGCGTGCGGGCTGGTCGTTGCGCCCACAGTCAGTGTGGTTCTTTCGCCTTCGGCACTGGATGCAGAAGCAGCAGCTGAAGAGGCGGCAGGGTGGCTGTTCGAGCAGGCAGCCAGCGAGAGCGCGAGTGCGCCGCAGGCAAGAAGCGAAGTCAGTTTTTTCATTTTGTTTTCCTCCCTTTTACTGGAAATGTTTTTTATCGGACTCGCTCTGGCCGGTCAGGATGCGCAGCCGGTCCGGTCAGGCGAGAAGGATACAGATCAAATTTGAAATGAAGTCAGGCTTTCCGGCTGGATTCAGACACTTTCGTCTTTGCGGAATTTTTTATGGTCCGCATTTTTTCATTTGCCGGAGAAAGCGTTTGTTTTAAGCGTTTTTAATTCATTAATGCGTTGTCTTGCGCACGAGCCAGTCGCCGATCCACTGAATGATCGAAATGATGATCAGAAGCAGGATCAGAACGACAAACGTGATATCCCACATCTGTCTCTGCCAGCCAAAGCGGATGGCCAGGTCGCCCAGACCGCCGGCGCCGACGGTACCGACAATGGCGATCTGCCCGATTACGGCGATCAGAACGATCGTCAGACCGCGGATCATGCCGGGAATATTCTGACGAAGATAGACGTTGCAGATGATTTCCCAGGTGCTCATGCCCATGGAAATGCTGGCTTCGACAATGCCGTCGGGAATTTCTTCCATCGCCGATTCCAGCTGTCTCGCCATGAACGGGATCGTACCGACAATGAGCGGAACGATGGCCATCTTGATACCGATCGTCGTATGGAAAATCAGACGGGTCAGCCCCATCATCAGCGGAATCAGGATGACAAACGGGATGGCGCGAAACAGGTTGATGATTTTATCCAGGATCCAGAAGACCGCTTTATTCGGGGCAATGCCGTCGGGCTTGGTGATGACCACCAGCACCGCGAGAGGCAGCGCGATGATAAAGCTGACGATTCCGGTGATCACTAACATGATCAGGGTATCCACAATGGCCTGGGGGAATTCGTCCGCAAACGCGATGACGTTTGGAATCCAGTTACTCAATGTGTCCACGCTTGATCACCTCCACTCGAATATGACTGTTTTTCAAATCCGCAACGGCGTTTTCAATCTGCTCGTTGCTTCCGGTAAAGATCGTTACCAGCTGGCCGATCGGCTCGTCTTTCCAGATTTCGACGCTTCCGAAAATAATGGAACAGTCGATGCCGAATTCTCTGGAAATGTGCGAAATCATTGCTTCGGCTGTGCTGCTCGAATCGTACTGCAGCTTGACGAGCTGCTGGTTGGCTTTCAGGCGGGTCAGCGGATGATTCTGACGAATCAGTTCATCTACCTTGTTGGCGTTGGACGCGGTTGCGATGAACTCCTTGGTCATCTCCTGCAGAGGGTTGGTGAAGATCGGGATGATGTCTCCCTGTTCCACTACGCGGCCATTGGCCATAATAGCGACCTCGTCGCACAGCTCCTTAACGACGAACATTTCGTGGGTAATGACAACCACCGTAATGTGCCGTTCGGTATTGATGCGCTTAATCAGTTTCAGAATGGTCTGCGTCGTCTGCGGGTCGAGTGCCGAAGTGGCCTCGTCGCAGAGCAGAACTTTCGGATCGTTAACGAGCGCTCTGGCAATCGCCACGCGCTGTTTCTGACCGCCGGAAAGCTGGGAAGGATAGGAATCCTTTCGCTCGACCAGATCGATCAGCGCCAGCAGTTCCATGACCTTGGCGTCGATTTCTTCCTTTGGCCGTTTTTCCAGCCGCAGCGGCAGGGCGATGTTTTCGTAAATCGTCAGGGCCGGCAGCAGGTTAAAGTGCTGGAAAATCATGCCCATTTTCGAACGGGCTTTACGCAGCGCTTTGGGCGATGCTTCCATTAAGTCTTCGCCGTCAAAGATTACTTTTCCCTCATCCGGACGCTCAAGAAGGTTCATGCAGCGAACCAGCGTGGATTTACCGGCACCGGAAAATCCGATGATGCCGTAGATCTGTCCTTTTTTGATATGGAGCGAAACATCTTTTACCGCGCTGACGGTTCCGTCTTTTGTCTGAAACGTCTTTGTGACATGTTCAAGCTCAATCACAGTTTTCTCCTTCCTGTCAGAATCCAGATTGGAAAATCCGGATACAAAAAAAGCCTTCATCACATTAGGACGAAAGCTGACACTTCGTGTTACCACCTAAATTCGCATACCTGTCGCCAGATACGCCTCATCAAGTACAAACATACTCTAACGCTGTAACGGGCGTTCCCGTCAGACCTGTTAATCGGCCATGCTGCTCCAAGACCATGTTCGGACATCTTCGGCATTTCTTTTCACCAGCCAGAAACTCTCTGCACCCTAGGAATGTCTTACTCTTCTCTTCTTCGCTTATTTATGCGCATACTCTATCACGCTTCTTGAAAATGGCAAAAGAAAAAACAGAATATTTTGGGAACTATGTGAATTTTTCCGGGTTCGAATGCAGTTTTTGAGCGGGTTTCTCCCTTTTTTCAAACGTCCAGGATGAATCGAAACGGCGCATTTTTGCGTCTTCTGTCCATTCTTCTTAAACAAAGTCTTAATTTTAAGGTTTCGTGTATACCCCAAAAGATACGTCTGGTTTTCTGGAGCGTATTCGTACCAGCAGACAGAATCCAGACCCCATCCAGACGGAACGGCGGATCGCATGCGTCCTCTTTTGAAATCTGGGCTATGCGTGCCTGTCTCAAATGCGCTTGCAGTTTCCCTTTTTTCGACTGTGTAAAAAAATTCTTGACTCCGCATAAAGAGGATATTAAGGCTCGATCGCGTTTCCGGAGAAGCAGCCTGCTGAGCGCCTGTCCAATCCAGGCAAAACCCCAGAATTTCTGCGTCCCCCCAAACCGGCCGATCTCCATCGGCTGTCCCCTTTTCTATTTTTCTCAAACTTCATTTTTCTCTCAAAACCTGAATTTCTATTTCATATTTCTATTTCTTCTATTTCTCTTTGCACCCGTATTTCTTATCCCCCCCATCCGGTCCGCTTTGTTTTCTCAAAAGAAACGGGCATGAAAAAAGAGCCCATTGCCCATGGACTCTTTTTCGCAGCAGATTTCTTTTTGGCACAGCTTGACGATTCAACCCACGATCCTTTGCCAGAGATAAATCGAATTATGACTGGAAATGCAAAGTGCGCTGCGGCGTGTGTGAATTATGATGGATCAGTTGTATACGTGGAATTTGATCGCCGAGCAGTTGCGGGAACAAAGCCGATTGGCCTGTGCGATCGCCTCGTGGAAGACTTCCGTAAATCCCATGGAAGATTCAAAGGAATCGTCCTGGATGGAACGGTTTTCTTCTCTGAGTTCATCGAATTCCTCCTTGGATTCGCTGAGAACCTGATTCGCCCTTTCAAATTCTCCATCGCGCATCATGCGGAGGGATTTTACCATTTTCGCCCGGAGGTTTCGGCTGTTGGAATTGAGCTGGTAAAGTTTCATTCGTCTATCGTCTTTCATGGCGGCTGTGCTCCCTTTTTCTATTTCTCTCAAATGTCTAAGTTCTCTTCAGGTTTTACCTGCTGATTTCTTTGACGGTTAAAGTGTATCAGATGCCATATTTCGAGGAAAAGGCGGATACACAGGAAATTTAACCAGGGTAAAATTTGCATTAAGAACACATTAATTAGCATTAAGTTCGCATTAAGATAGAAAATAGTCAATTAATCATCATAATCGGATAAGAAAATAATGAATAAATTCCATATATGCCGAAATTCATATTTGGCATCGATTTTCTGTCTTTCGACCCGTTTTGACAATCGAATCCACAACGGCCAAAATATGTCTATACTTTCGTTGTCTAATCTATCTCTTTTTGTCTCATTCTCCGCTTGAGAAATTTCCCTGCCCGCGTACAGAACGGTTAAAAATCGCCTGATGTTTTAGTAAATTTCGTCTTTTTCAGGCACTTTTTTCACCGTCTTTTTTTCGTCCATTTCTGACGAGAATATGGGATTTATGCGTTATCTTTCCCGCCAGTCTCTTTTTTGATGATCGTCTTGGACAGGGCGGACGGCCTTCTTCGAAAAGCGGACAGAAGCCGGATCTTTGCCCATGGTATAATTCGGCCATGAACTTACATTTCCCGTTTATTCACCGTCCGGATATTGTCGTCACCATTCACGGATTCGGGCGAAGAGTTTCTCACGAGATGGATCCGCTCAAAGCGTGGCTGGAAAAGCAGGGCTTTGAAGTCTGGACTTTTGATTACTTTGATCCGCAGGATCCAGGCGATACCCGCATGGAAGACTGGATCGGCCGCTGTGAAGAAAAACTGCGCCAGGCGATTGCGACGGGTCGTCCCGTTCACCTGCTTGGCTTTTCCATGGGCGGCGTGGTTTCTTCCTATCTGGCTTCCGTATTCAAGGTGAAGCATCTGCTGCTTTGCGCACCCGCCTATTTCCCGCTCGATTTTTATCAGGTGGAACGCGCCGCCAAAAAAGCGCTCTTTCCCTTCAGCGACGGGGATTCCGGCAGTCTGAGCCGCAATCATACCCAGACGTTTCTGAAAGTCGTCTCGACGTATCGCTATTCGATTTTGCAGGTAGACTGTCCGGTTCTCATTTTGCACGGAACGGCGGATGAGGTCATCAGCGCCAAATCTTCCGAACGCATGATTTCCCTGCTTGATCCGGCGCATACGCGTCTGCTCTATCTGTATGGAGCGAAACATCGCTTTTTGTATGACGGCACGTACGAATCGATCGTCTTTCCGATCATTCGCGATTACTTCCGCAATGAGATGACGCCTTTTCACTGATTGTTATCTCGACCGATTGACCGCTTCATTTTGAGGCGGTCTTTTTTATGCCGCCCGGCTGGATCTGCGGACTGGATTTATGCTTTCGTCTGGCCGCTGCTATTTTGGTTTGTTCTGCGTATCGTCTGTCTTTGATCCTGCCGGCTTTCTCGAGGCGGTTTTCTGCCAGCTCTCGCGTTTGGGCAGATGGTCTTTAAAGTCGGGATCGATCGGAATACTGAGCACGTCATGAATTTTCTGACGGATTTCCGGTACGACCTTTTCTTCAAATTCCGGGTGCTTCATAAACCAGCCGCGGTTTAATCCCGAGGGATGCGGCAGGACGCAGCAGGGCTTGCCTTCGTATTCGAGATGGGAAAAGACGAGCTCATCGAGCGTCTTTCCCGGAAAAATCCGGCTGGCGGCTTCTCGGCCGGCGATCAGAATCAGCTCGGCTTCCTTAAGAAGCTCAAGCTCTTTTTTCGTCCAGCGCTCGTAACATACGGCAGGCGGTTTCTTGTCGCCGGTCTTTCCCTTGCCGGGAAAGCAGTGACCCATAACAGTGAAGTAGAAGTTTTTCGGATCGTAAAACTGCTCTTCGCTCAGGTAATACCAGGACTGGCGCAGACGCTTGCCGGAAGGATCCGCGAAGGGGCGGCCGATTTCATGGACGAGACGTCCGGGCGCCTGAGAAATATGAACGATTTTCGCATGCGGGCCGCCAAAGACGACCGGGCGCGGTTCAAAACCAAACAGTTGGCGGCACTGACGGCAGGCCAGAATCTGTTTCTGAAGACAGTCGATGGGCGTATCGATCCTTTCGGATTGATTGAAATCGGACGGTTTAGTTGCCGGCGTCTGGTTTTTGTCCGCCTGTAACGCTGTATCGGTTTCCATAAAACGGTACCTGCTCTTTCTGTGAATCGTGCCTGTCTTTTCGGCTCTTCTGCCAGTGTAGCGCATTGAAAACGGGATACCGCTTCCACCGCTTTAGTCATAGCGTAAATAAAGTCTGCGCAGGAAGGGGCATATGCGTTGCTTTCTGCCCCCGGTAAAGGATCCGCACAGACGGACGAAGAAACCCGGATCCGTCTGGATCCGGGCAAATGTATTTTCGATCGGAGTTCAGCGTTTCATTCAGCGCTTGGACTTGATCATGTCGAGCTTGAGGTCAATGAGCTTTTCGGAAAGGTCGACGTAGTAGATCTGCGGGTTGGTGAAGCGCTTGATCTCTTCCCAGAGCGTTTCCTGCTCTCTGGCACAGTAGTCGCGAATGCCAAGCAGGGACGGCTGGCGGTACACGAGTTCGCCGTTAATGAAAATCGGCACGAGAAGTTCGCGGATTTCGTACGTGTCCTTTTCGATGACTTTGTTTTTCCACTTGTTCA
This sequence comes from uncultured Allobaculum sp., assembly GCF_948576815.1. Classification (NCBI taxonomy): domain Bacteria; kingdom Bacillati; phylum Bacillota; class Erysipelotrichia; order Erysipelotrichales; family Erysipelotrichaceae; genus Allobaculum; species uncultured Allobaculum sp. Next base: position 12,076 of record NZ_CAPAEZ010000013.1, on the reverse strand, counting down.
TCGGATGGTAAATCGTCAGATCTTCCGATTCATCGAGCACTTCATCCGAAAGCGTCATCAGGTCGGCGACCGCTTTGCCGTCTTCCTTGTTGTAAATGCGGTACAGGTTTTTATAGCCCGGGTTGGTGATCTTCTCTTCGTTTTCCGAAATCTTGATCCGGGGTTCCATAACGCCGTTTTCTTCAATGGCCGCCAGCTTGTACACGCCGCCAAATACCGGCGAGTCCTTGGAGACGATCATGTTTTCACCGACGCCGTACGCATCGATCTTGGCCCCCTGACGGTCTACGAGCGATTCAATCAGGTATTCATCGAGCGAGTTGGAAACGACGATGGAGCAGTCCTGCATGCCTTCTTCATCGAGACGGCGGCGGATTTTCTTAGACAGATACGCCATGTCGCCGGAGTCAATGCGCACGCCTTTGAGGCGATGGCCGTTGGGTTCAAGGTATTCCTTGGCAACGCGAATAGCGTTTTCCAGACCGGAGTGCAGCGTGTTGTACGTATCGATCAGCAGCGTGCAGCTGTCCGGATACATTTTGGCATACGCCAGGAAGGCGTCGTATTCGCTGTCAAAGCTCTGCACGAAGGAATGAGCCATCGTGCCAAGGGCGGGAATGCTGAACTGCTTGCCAGCTTCCGTCGTTGCGGTTCCGGCTACGCCGGCGATATACGCCGCACGTGCGCCCTGAATGGCGGAATCGAAGTTGTGGGCACGGCGGGCTCCAAATTCCATAACCGCCTTGCCTTTGGCCGCCTGCACAATGCGTCTGGCCTTGGTGGCGATCAGCGTCTGGTGGTTGACCGCAAGAAGGAGCGCGGTTTCGAGCAGCTGGGCTTCAATCAGCGGCGCCTTGACGCGAATGAGCGGTTCGTACGGGAAGACCGGCGTTCCTTCCGGAATCGCCCAGACATCGCCCGTAAATTTCACCTGAGAAAGGTATTCGAGAAACTCTTCCGTAAACTGCCCGCGGCTGCGCAGGTAGTCGATTTCTTCCGGCGAGAAATGCAGATCCTGAATGTATTCGATGACCTGATTCAGTCCGGCGAAGATGGCAAAGCCGCCTTTTTCGGGATTGCGTCGATAAAACAGATCAAACACAACTTCTTCGTTTTTGTGCTGATTAAAGTAGACCTGGCTCATGGTGAGTTCGTAAAAATCCATGACCAGGGTCAGATTTCTTCCATCTTTCATTTTTCCTTATTCCTTTTCAACGGAACCTGCGATGAGAATTCCATTTGCGGCCATCATGGCCAGCGCGGTTTCGTTCCACTTGGCGGCATCGTGTACATCCGGGATGTGGTACGTTTCCACACAGTCTTCCGGCACGATCACGCGCATGTTTTTTCGATTGGTCTGATTGATCCAGCTCTGAAGCGGCAGGGCGAGCTGAAGTACGCAAAGATCGGTGCAGCATCCGGTCACAATCAGATCGGCGCCTTCTTCTGGAAGGCTTTCGAGCATGGAGGCAAACTGCGGGCTGGCCGCGGCGCTGATGCAGTTTTTATACAGGGTATGCGAAGCCGTTTCAAGATCCTTCAGTTCATCGATCACCATGGATTCTTCACTGCCTTCCAGACAGTGCACGGGAAACGACTGAAATTCCGCCGCATCGGGCGTATGCGAATCCCGGATGAACCAGACGGGCGCCTGAGATTCTTCAATGAGCTTTCGAATCGGTGCTGCAGACTGCAGAATCGCCGGATCGGCCAGTGCGCCCTCACGGGCGAAGCCGTTAATCATATCGACCACAAACACAACGGGATGATGAAGCGATTCAAGCGATACAGACGATGATTTTGAACGCTGCAGACGAGCCATACTTCAGTTTCCTTTCTTTGGCGGCCTTCTGCGTCGGTTTGAGGCACAGAAAAAGGGGACACAAAGCGGGCCGCCTGAGTTTGTGCATTATTATACTCTAAATCGTGCCGGCCAATTTCTGAGGTTTCGATCTTTTCAATTCGTGCCGTTTTCGTTACGAAATGCCTCGAAACCGGAACGGTCCGCTTTCCTGCGGCACACTGCGGCCCAATAAGAAAGGCTCCCCGCCTGCACAGTACTGTGCAAATGGGGAGCCTTTTGTATGTCCTGAATTCGAAGAAATCTTTAAAACGCTCTGGATCTCTGGATATGCGTTTGGATCGACTACTTCAGGGCGTCCAGTGCGTCTGTGCCCGGCTGAAGACGTACAGAAAGCAGAGCGTGGTTGAGCGCGAGGGCCGCGTCGTTAACCGCCTTCTGGCTTTCCTTTTTGTCCAGAGCCGTTCTGGCTTCGGGCAGAGCTGCCGTTACCGGAGCAACGGTCTTATACGCCTGGGCGTTCTGGAGCAGATCATCGGCTTCGGCGATTGCCAGTTCGAGCTGGGTCGTATCGATGGCGATGATGGAAGCCACTTTATACGTTTTGGAAACCAAACCGGAATAGTAGCCGTTTCCTTTGAGGGTTACGGTCACTTCGTTTGTTTCCGGATTGGCTTCGTAATCGAAGTAGTAGTCGCTTCCGTAATGGAGCGTTTCATTGGCGCTCACGGTGATGTCCTTGTGCAGGTCGGTCTGACCAAGAACGAACGTATCGTCGATCGTTTCCGGCCAGGTTACGCTAAAGCCTTCAAGCGCTGTGAGATTCCGTTTCGGGAATTCTGTCGCCACGCGCACTTCGGCTGCCGACATGTCCGTATTGGCTTTGCCACCGTTGGTCATGGTTTCGACACCGATGAAACGAACCGCTTTCGCGGTAACGGTATGGTCGAATTCCGCGACTTTCCAGCCGGTGGTATACGGCCATTCGCCTTCGGAAATGTCTTTCCATTCGCCGTCATCGCTTTCCTTGTACTGCACTTTGTAGGTAACAACCTGACCGTTGCGTCCGCCGCTGCCGGAGCTGTTTCTTGGCAGATAGCGCAGAGCCGCGATCGTCTGCGGTTCTTCAAAGGTCAGATCGATGTGACGGTTTTCCACTTTGGAACCTTCGGAATTGTTCCAGTTGGTGTGATACCAGGTTCCGGTGCTGTTATCGAGAACGTTGGACGCCGGTCCTTCATTTGTACCGGGGTATACGCTCGTCGCAGAAGCGGTCATCGTCGTGCGATCGAGATCGTACTCATCAGTTTCCGGTTCACGTTCATACGGGGTGCGCAGTTTTACCGTCACGAGACGGGTCGCGCTGTGGTCTTCGGATTCCACGTAAAGCAGAACGCTTTCGTCATCCTGGCGAACGACGGTTACCGCCGCATTTTCGGCACCCTTCACGTCGAGGGTATCCACAAGGTACGCTACGGACTTGAGCAGGCTTGCCTGCGTAGCCGTCAGATCTTCGTCCTTGCCGTTCAGAATGAGCGTTTCGAGATCGGTTGTCGATCCGGCTTCCAGAGCGGAAGTAACGGGATACATTTCGACTTCGGAAATGCCGTGGCAAACGTGTACGTCCGCACCGCCAAGGCCCTGTCCTTCCGGTGTAGTGAAGGCAATTTTCAGAACGGTAATCGACATCGGATCGAAGGTGTACTTGTATTCCTTGTAGAACGGAGCTTCATCACCCTGTTCGTCGCCGATCGTTTCGGTCGCATTGATTTCGGTCCAGGTTCCTTCTTCACCCGTTGCCGATGCGTACAGTTTTACAGCGCCGGCTGCCGGGTAAACGGCGGACCAGGTGTCCTTGATGAAGTAAATGCTCGTCTGGTTGATCAGCTGCGCGGTATCGAGGTATACCTTGATTTCCGTGTCGAGCATCTTATTCTCGCCGGTCGCGTTAGTCGCGTTGAAGTTGGTCCAGATCGTCTTGTTCGTTCCGCCCTGAGCAGACGGTGCGACATTTCCGTCCTTAATGGCGAGCAGCGTATCGGACTGCAGAGAAGCTGGAATATTCTGTTCGATCTTATAGCCAAGGTTTGGAACAACGTTGGCTCCCTGGGTCAGAGTTTCGGTTCCGACGCGAATGCTTGCGGTTACCGGGTATTCCTTGCCGAGAACATCGGCTGTACCTTCAATCGTGTACGTGCCTTCGTCAGTCCAGCCGTTTTCCGGTACGTTTTTCCAGGTGACTGGCGCCAGGAACGGCATCACATCGCCATCCTGAGACAGGAATGGGCGAGTGGAAGGCAGAGACGGTTTTTCGTTTGGTTTAACCACAGCCGAGTAGTTGGCAACAGCGCCCTGATCGGCAACAAGGTTGATGTAGTACGTGAGTTTCTGACCGTCGGCCACGCCGTTGACAACGGCCGGCTTGTCGAACGTCAGGTTATCGAGGGAGAAGTCTTCCCAGACGATTGGAACGTTTTCCTTAACGGTTCCATCCGCGTACGTCAGTTTCGCGGTGGCTGGAAGTGTCGGAACGGCGCCGCTGCGCAGGTAGCAGCCTTTCGCGTATTCGGCGCTGATCAGATCGCTGGCTTCTGGCGCCTGGGCTCCGGAAGCGTTAATGACTACGGTATCCGACGCCAGACCGTCGGCAGAAGCGGTGACGCGAATTTCGCCGTCTTCGCCGGTAGAGCGGACGATAGCCACCATCTTGCCGGAGAATGCGGCACGGTTGTCTTCGTCATACGGCTGGAAGTCAATGGAGTTTCCGTTGTCGCAGCCGACAATTTCGCCAGGGCCTTCGACGCTGAAGGAAACACGGTCGGTCGCGTTGGCTACTTCGTTGTCTTTTGCATCCTTAATGTCGACGGTGATGTAGGAAAGGTCCTTGCCGTCGGCCTTGATTTCGGTGCGGTCGGCTTCGGCGTCGAGTTTGGCCGCATCGCCGAACGTCGTTACCTGATTGCGTCCAACGGTCTTTTCGATCTCGTTTCCGTTGACGTCATAGGCGGTCGCGGTCAGCGTGCCGTCAGCGTATGGAACGTACCAGGTGAAGTAGAGATTCATATAGTCGGCGCCTTCTTTATCCGCGCCTTCGTAAATCCGCCACTTGTAGCCGTTTTCGGTTGTTTTTTCGGTGAATTCCTTCGTTCCGATTTCCCTGGTCTGACCATTGGTATCGGTGAATTCCAGTTTTACTTTGTGCGCGTTGGTGTAGACGACAACCGGAACGCCTTTGGAGTTGCCGGTGTAAACCAGATCCGACTTCCATGCCGGAAGCATATGGAGCGTCGTATCATCGTGTTTCCACATTGCACGGTAGAAATAGTAGGTGTCCTTTGGCAGACCGGCGGTGTCGATAATTCCAAAGTAGGAGTTTTTCGGAGCCGGCCAGCCATAGTTGGCATGATCGGTATTGGAAATGCCGTTCCAGGGCGTCGGTTCGCCGAGGTAGTCAAATCCGGTCCATACGTACTGACCGGCGTACCAGTCGTACTGAAGACTTCCGATCATCTCCTGGGCTGCACGATGGCCCCAGCTTACGCAGGAGTAGTCGTAGCTGGTCAGCTGACGGTCGCCATTCTTGTCGGCCTGGCTGCCGACGCGATCGTAAATGCCGCGGGAGTTTACAGAAGAAACGGTTTCGGTACCGATAAAGCGCCATTCCGGATGGTGGAGGCGGAAACGCGTAAGCAGCGCTTCGGGCAGACCGTAGTTGGAACCGATCAGACCGCCGGCGGCGTGAATGGCGTCACGCATCTGGTTGGATACGGGGGTGGCGTTGCCTAAAGTCTTGTTATCGCCTAAAACAGCGGGACGATCGTCCATGGCCTTGATCCAGTCGAGCAGGTTCTGACAGATCGTCGGGAAGTGGGATGTAGAGCCGTGTTCAACTTCGTTGCCGATATCCCAGATTACTACCGCCGGGTCGTTGCGGTCGCGGCGTACGGATTCCTGCAGGTCATACTGCGCCCAGACTTCGGCCTGATCCGCATGCAGAAGTTCGGTATCTTCCGGCAGCGGTTCGCTGAAGTAGCTGGCGTAATCTTCGGTATTTCCGTTTTTGTGCTGATCCCATCCGTCAAAAATTTCTTCCATCAGGATGATGCCGTTTTCGTTGCAGACATCGACAAGAACCTTGCTTGGAGTGTTATGAGACGTACGGATGGAATTGACGCCCATACCTTTCAGGATTTCGACCTGGCGTTCTACGGCACGATACGTGTCAACCGAACCGAGCGCGCCCTGGTCATGATGCATGCAGACACCGTTAAGCTTCATGTCTTCGCCATTCAGCGAGAAGCCGGTATCCTTATCAAAGTTGAAATAGCGATAGCCAAATTCAGTAGAGTAGCTGTCGACTTCGTTTTCGCCTTCAAAGATTTTCGTCACAACGGTGTAAAGCTGTGATTTTTCTTCAAAGCTGTTCGTGGTATGCCAGAGTTTTGGCTTGCTGACCTGGAAGGTCTGATCCACAACCTGCGTGCTGCCGGCTTCGAGCGTTACAGCATCGCTCTTTGCGGAAGAAGCGGCCGGTTCACCGTCTTCCTGTCCTTTTTCGTACAGGAACTGCTGAACCGTTACGGTTTTCGCTTCGTTGCTGGAGTTGACGATCGTCGTCTTGACGTTGGTATCAACATCGCCGTCGTGCTGCTCTGCGAGTTTTGGCGTGGTAATCTGCGTTCCGCTGAGATCGACATGAACGTCGTCGGTTACGGTCAGATGGACGTTGCGTCCGATACCGCTTCCGGAATACCAGCGGGAGGATGGAATCTGGTGGTTGACCCGAACGCTGATGACGTTTTCGCCGCCCCAGTTGAGATACGGTGTCAGATCATAGGAGAACGGCGAATAGCCATACGGATGATCGCCGAGTTTGTGTCCGTTGATGTAGACGGTGGAATTCATGTAAATGCCGTCAAAGTCAATACGGACCTGTTTTCCCATCAGGGCATCATCCAGCGTAAAGGACTTGCGGTACCAGGCCAGACCGCCTGGCTTATAGGCGCTTTCGCCTTCCAGGTTGCGGTCGTAATCCTGAGTGATGGAATAGTCGTGCGGTACATTGACGATTTCCCAGCTGGCATCGTCAGCGAGCGGCTGTTCGGCACCGGCTGCATCGCCAAAGTGGAAGCTCCAGCTTTCGTTGAAGTTCAGACTTCTCTTCGATGCATCCTGGGCGCTGACGGTCTGCACGGGATGTGTGTAGGATGGGGTATCCAGCTGTCCGGACTGGGTCCCGGTCTTCGTATCTTCCACGGCTGCCACCGGCAGGGCGAAGGAAGGAACGGAAGACACAACCATGGCTGCCGTTAAAATCGCGGAACCGAAAGCAAGCCTTGCTTTATTTTTTCTCATTTATGTTTCCTTTCTAGAAAAACTGATTCGCAGAAGAGCGGTCATGACGTGTAAAGCTGCCCGAATATGCCACTGCCGTCGTCTGCGATGAAACCCATTACATTAAAAGTTTACAAAAATACCGGAGGAAACTGAATAGAATGCTTGTATCCGTGCAAATCCATTCCCAATTCCCACACACTTTTCAGTCGTTTTTAATCCGTTTTTTCAGACTGCAGCGGCGAGGCGCGCACGCAAAAAAGCTCTGTCTTCTGCAGGAATCATCCTTGCAGAAGGCAGAGCCGTATTCATGGAGTTTTGTACAGGATTTTAATCGTTTCTCTAGGTGAGCTCTGCGAAAAACGGATTATTCGCGGATTTCGCCGGTTTCAAGATCGAAGTCCACGAAGTTTCCGTCGAGATCATCGTCGAAGTCTTCGTCATCGTCTTCAAAATCGCCCTCAGCCAGATCGAATTCGGCCTCTGCGTCGTCCTCATCGGCCTTTTTCGTCTTGTTTTTTTTGTCGGTTTCCTTTTTCTGATCGTCCTTGTCGATATCGTCCGAAAGGGTTGTACCGCGCATGATTTCCTGAACCTTCTTAACGATGTCTTCGTACAGTTCCGGGTTCTTTTTCAGGAATGCCTTGGCCGCTTCCTTGCCCTGGCCGATCTTTTCGCCCTGATAGGAATACCAGGAACCGGACTTCTTAATGACATCGTATTCGGAAGCCAGATCGATCAGCTCGGAAATGGCCGAGAGGCCTTCACCGTAAATGATTTCCAGCTGGCACGTACGGAACGGAGGGGCCACCTTGTTTTTAACGACACGGATGTTGACTTTGTTACCGATGGATTCACCGTTGGCCTTGATCGTTTCGCTCTTGCGGATATCGATACGTACCGAAGCGTAGAACTTCAGCGCCACGCCGCCCGGGGTCGTTTCCGGGTTGCCGTACATGCTGCCGACTTTCATACGCAGCTGGTTGATGAAAATCGCCGTGCAGTCGTACTGGTTCATGATACCGGCGATTTTACGCATCGCCTTGGACATCATTCGCGCCTGCGCGCCGACCTGCAGCTCGTTCATTTCGCCGTCCAGTTCGGTCTGCGGAACGAGAGCCGCAACGGAGTCGACAACGACCAGATCCACGGCGCCGCTTTCAATCAGCATCATCATGATGTTCAGACCCTGTTCACCGGAATCCGGCTGGGAGAGAATGAGCTCATCGATGTTGACGCCCAGATGCTTGGCGTAAACCGGGTCGATCGCGTTTTCGGCATCGATAAACGCCGCGCGTCCGCCTTTTTTCTGCACTTCCGCAATCGCGTGCAGCGCGAGGGTCGTTTTACCCGAAGACTCTGGACCGTAAATTTCAATAATACGGCCTTTTGGATAGCCGCCGATGCCCAGCGCCTGGTCGAGCAGCAGCGAGCCGGATGGAATCGGTTCAACGTCCACGCTCGAGCGATCGCCCAGCTTCATGATCGAACCTTTTCCGTATTCTTTCTCAATCGCCTTGACGACATCGCCTAAAAGTTCGTCTTTCGATTTATTCTTGATTTTTTCCGATCGCTTCTGCGCGATCGTTTTTACAGATGCTTTTTTTACAGCCATAAAATTCTCCTTTCCCTGTTTTCTTGATCGGGGATGCAGAAGATTCTGAATCCCAAGGATAATTGCCGTTTTCCAGACTTGCCTCTGGAAAAAGGGATTCTTCTTTTCAGTATACGCAGACAAGCGCGATTCTTCGTATTCTTTTTGAATCGCGCCGCTTATCTAAAATCTCTTTCGATTTGCGTAAAGTGCTTATTTGTTGCGTAAATTGAATCAATTTCGCGCATATCACTCTGATATTATACGCATTTTTTACTCATTATGCACCAAAAAAGCGGCTTTTCAGCCGCTTGGGAACGTGTTTTTTCAGGCCTGCTCATCCTGCTTTTGTGCGGCCGCATCGAGAAGATCGTCTTCCATCATCTGACGCAGCGTAATCAGCATGGACCGTACAGCCAGCTTGCGCAGACCGTTTCTCTCCCTTTGAAGATGCGCCTTGAAGACGACGGTTTTTCGCGGACCGCTCAGACCGCAGTAAATGAGTCCGGCCGGCTTGCCTTCCATCGCGTCCGGACCGGCGTTTCCGGTAAAGGATACGCAGTAGTCGGCTTGCAGTTTCTGACGGGTATGATAAGCCATCACCGCCGCGCACGGGGCGCTTACGACACCGAACTCTTCGATCAGCGCCGGGCTTACATCGGCAAGAAGCGTTTTGAGCGGAGTCTGGTACGTGACCAGTCCGCCGCGCAGAACTCTGGAGGCGCCAGGAACGCTGCCGATGGTCGCGCAGAACAGACCGGCGGTGAAGCTTTCGCAGGAACATACCGTCTGCGAAAAGGCGCTGGCACATTCTACGAGCGCTCTGGCCGCGTCGAACAGATCGTCATACGAAATCAGGCCGTCGTCCTGCAGAGGCTCGATCGTCAGCTGATCGATTTCTTCGTACGATTCTTCGGACAGACCGCCGTGATTTTGAATAGCTTTTTCTTCACTTTGTGTTGCATTCATATCAAACTCTCCTTCTTCCCCTTTCATCTTTGACGATTCCCGGGAAAAAGAGAAATCAGATGCGCACTACATAGACTCCATGACGTATTTGCGCAGTTTTACAAAATAAATCCATCCGGAATACAGCGAAACCAGCGCTGCTGCCCACAGGGTAATCTGATCCAGCGGGAAGTGCAGGTAGACAAACGGCCAGTTGCCCAGAAGCAGAAGAATGATCGCGATCATCTGCAGAACGGTTTTCAGCTTGCCCGGAAAGCCCGCGGAAACGACTTTGCCCTTGGAGGCCGCGCTCAGGCGCAGACCGTCAACAACGAGGTCGCGGCTGATCATCAGCAGAACCGGAAGCACAGCTGCCGAATGGGTGTAAACGAGCAGGATGAGGGTGCTGTTGACGAGCATCTTGTCCGCGATCGGATCAAGGAACTTGCCAAACGAGGTAATCAGATGACGCGAACGGGCGATTTTGCCATCGAGCAGATCGGTAATCGAGGCGGCCGCAAAAAGCAGCAGCGCAAGCAGATTGCGCAGACCGAATCCGGCTTCCTTGGACATGAGCAGCCAGTCGGCTGGAATGCAAAGATAGACGATCCACAGAACCGGGACCATGACCATGCGAAGCACAGTCAGTTTATTGGGCAGATTAAGCTGCTTCCAGAAATTCATTTCATTTCTCCTTCTTCAGACTTCAAAATTTCGGCTGCACAAACCCAGGGCAAAGACGAACACGCGCCCGTCCCCCAGACAGCCAGAAAGGATCGAACAGCCCGCCATGAGGCGGCATTCGATCCTTTTCAGTATAAAGCCATATTCGTATTTCCTGTACAAATCCTGTGTTTCCAAACCTTTACTGCAAAGCTTCGGCACCATCCGTATCCCCGTAGATCTCCGTGCCGTCACCGTACACATTGGGATCGTAGGCGTTTGGATCGGTGTAGTAGCCGTTTTCGTCAATCGGGGCATCGTAGGCATCCTCGACGTATGGCGTATTGAGATCCTGACCGGCTGGATCGGTAAGCGGCTGGCTTTCCGGTACCGTTTCGTCGCTGCTTTGCGTGGAATCGGCTGGTTCCGGCGTTCCGGAGAAGATCAGATCGAGATCAATGCGGTTTCCTCCGGACTGGGAGTACTGCGTATAGTCGGCTGGAATTTCACTGCCGTCAATGCGCAGCCAGTTATAAACCGACGGACCGGAGAAGACGACGGACAGCGTGCCGCTCTGTCCCGCCTGCAGGGTGTACGTATATTCCCCGCTGACGACCTGAGAAAAGGCGGGCGCGCCGTTCCACGTAATGGTCACGGTCTGGCTGCCGACCGCGTAAAACTGTACTTGCACTTGCGGCTGGGAGGACAGAAAGCCTTCAACGCGGTAAGTGTTTTCGGATTCAAGCGAGCTGATGCGAAGCGTCGGCTTTTCACTTTCCGGCTGCGCATCCGAGCTGCGCTTGGACTGCAGATCCTGCGCAAGGCGCTGGGTTTCTTCTTCCTTGGCCAGCCGTTCTTCTTCCATCTGCTTTGCACGCGCGGCATAGGCTTTTTGCGCGACGGAATTCTGATAGGCGCTTAAGGCGAACAGTCCGGCTACGGCAGCCACGATCAGAAGAATCATGCCTTTGGAAATTTTCTTGCCGCCCCAGCTGAGTTTTCGCGAGAGCGATCCGGCGCTGCGTTCGAGAAACGATTTCTTGCGGCGGCGTTTTCCCTTGCGCACCGTAGCTTTAGTCGATTTGGCCTGCGGCATCGTTTCGATCATCTGGATCTGGGCCTGATAAAGCGCCTGATCGCGCGCCTGGGCATAGCGGGAAACGTCTTCATCGACTTCCTTGCGGATCATGTCCCAGTTGACACCGATCGCATCGCAGTACGCATGAATAAAATAGCGGACATACGAAAAGTCATCTGAAAACAGATCCAGATTGTGTTCTTCAATCGCGCGGATAAATTCGGGTTTCAGCCTCGTCTGTGTCGATACGTTTTCAATGGACAGGTGCAGGCTTTCCCGTCGATGTTTCAGTGTCTGATAATAGGGCATAGCTCCTCCCTCGGTTCTCAATTATAGCAAAACACCTTCCATGATCCGATCGGGATTGGCTGTGGCAGTATGTGAAGTTGTCAATATATTTTGGGACGCCACCTAAAGATAAAGCGTTTTTGGCCTATATCCCATTTTTTAGAAGACCCAAAGGAGCGGAATTTCTCCGTTTTTCTGTCCCGTTTGCACGCCGTTTTAACGCGCAGTCCACACGATGCAGCGCCAGGTTCTTCGCCCGGCGCTTCGTTTCTTCTCTTTTCTTTTTAAGATGTTCTGCTTTTTTCGCGTCGTTGCAAAGCCAATGCTGTTCACTTAAGCTTCACAAGCTCACTTACAAATCAGGTTAGTT
>NZ_CAPAEZ010000012.1:0-43079 GCF_948576815.1 uncultured Allobaculum sp. | reverse complement strand
AAACTAGAAAGGCAAGGCACTGCTCACTTGTGAAGCTTAAGTGAACAGCATTGCTGAGAATCCTTTAAAAAGAGTGTGAAAAAGACGTATGAAAACGCGAATCTTTTTTCCTGAAGGTCAGAGGAAGTGCGGTGGGGGTTTGGTGTTATACTGGAACAAATGGAGGTAATTCCCAATGGAACTGAAAGATTCTCAGACCTGGAAAAATCTCGAAGCTGCGCTCGCAGGTGAGTCCCAGGCATACACCAAGTACCAGTGGTTCGCAGCCCAGGCGAAAAAAGAAGGCTACAACTACATCTCTAACATTTTCACAGAAACATCCGGCAACGAAAAAGCTCATGCGAAAGTATGGTTCAAGTATCTGCACGAAGGACAGGTACCAGATACGCTGACCTGCCTGCAGATGGCTTGGGATGGTGAAGACTACGAAACCACAACCATGTACGCAGACTTCGCTAAAGTCGCTCGTGAAGAAGGCTTTACCGAAATCGCACGCAAAATGGAACTGATCGGTGAAATCGAAGCCCATCACAGAGACAGATACGGCGACATGATGAACCTGATCAAGAACAACCTCGTGTTCGAGAAACCGGAAGAAGTAAACTGGATCTGTCTCAACTGCGGCTATGTAACAAAAGCAAAAGCTGCACCGAAAGTATGCCCAGTCTGCAAACATCCGCAGGGCTGGTTCGAAGCTGTTGTTGACTACAACCAGAACCTTGCTAATCCTTCCCACTAGTTCGGTTTAACCCGAAAGAAAATACAATCGGAAGACACAAAGCCGCTTGCGCAAAACGCTGGCGGCTTTTTCTATGGAAAGAGAGATTGAATTTTTCATCCTTTTCGTGCAGTAAGCACGACGGGGGCAGTATTGAAAAAGTGGCTGATTCTTTTGGCATGGGTTTTGGTACAATAGCCGTATGACTCAGGATATTGTTCGACAGGCCGAGCGGACGATGCGATGGCTGGAAGAAGGCCATACGCTCGTCTTTTCCAATCCGCGCCTTCTGGCTCGAAAAAACGGCGATACGATTGCGATCAGTGCACCCGGCTATACGCTTCGTCTGCGTACTGAGGACTTTGTTTCGCTTTACGGCCATCTGGAATGCGCCGTGCTGAACGAAAAGGAAGGCATCGACGAGCAGAAGGATGAAGAATACTATGCCTGGAGGAGAATCAAGCAATGAAAAAAGAGAAAAAACCAGTACCTGTTATTTATACGACGACCGCGCGCGGCTCGCTGTTTCGCTCCGGATCCGTCAATTCGACGCTTTATTTTGCGATCAATCCGGATCCCGAACTCTTGGAGTCGGAGCCGGAGTACAGAGAATACTTTGAGGAAATGAAGACGAAGGAAATCCCGCAGGCCATCGTCAACAAATTTGTGGTCAGCCAGCCGTTATACATTACCAACGATCGGATTCCGTTTGTGATCTTCAAATCCAACATCGACGAATACAGCCTGAAGGAATTCTGCAAAGCCATCCTGCAGGAATTCAGCTTCCATACCGGAAAGGCGCATACCGGCGTATACGGCTTTGACAAAACGATGTTCCTGGAAATTGGCAAGGAACCGCGTTTCTCGTTTACCCAGCATGGCGACAAGCTGACCCGCAGCGAAGAGATGGAACGCTTTAAAAATCCGCTTGCCTTTGAAGGCGACATGCAGGATCAGGGCATCATGGTGCCGTTTTATGCCTGGAAGGAAGAAAAGAGACGTCTGGCCATTCAGGAGCAGGAAAAAGCAGCCAGCGAAGAGGAAGAAGTCGTTTCCTGGTAAGGCTTTTTCAGACAGAATCAAAACGGCGAACCCGGCGCGGTCCGCCGTTTTTTTACAGGACGGTTTTCGTTTTTAGCCCAGTAAAATCCGAACAGGGAAACGTCCCTGTATCGTAAAGACAGGTTTTACTGGACAGGAGAGGAATGGAATTATGCGAATCATTCATCTGGCCGACCTTCATTTAGGCAAGAAGGTGTTCGGCTACAATCTCGAAGAAGAACAGCGCGACATGCTTGCGCAGGTTTTAGCGCTCGTGGAAGAGAAAAAGACGCATGCGGTACTCCTTTGCGGCGACATTTACGATACCGCCATGCCGCCCGTCAGTGCCGTCGAGCTGCTGGACTGGTTTTTAAACGAGCTGCACAAACGGGGGCAGAGCGTGCTGATGATCAGCGGAAACCACGATTCCGCCGGCCGTCTGAGCTTTGGCTCGCAGCTGCTCGAAGCCTCCGATCTGCATATTGCCTCGGTGTATGACGGATCTGTCCCGTTTGTGGATCTGGAAGAAGGCGAAGAGCGGGTGCGCGTCCATATGCTTCCGTTTATTAAGCCCGTTACCATTCGGGCGGTCCACGAAAGAGAGTGCGCGAGCTGGGATGAAGCAATGGCGATCGCGATGGAAACTGTCGAGCTCGATTCGAGCGTGTCCAATATTCTGATGAGCCATCAGTTTTACATGGGCAGTGAAACGAGCGACAGCGAAACTCATTCGGTCGGTACGCTCGATCAGATTTCGACTTCTTTTCTCGAGCCGTTTGACTATGCGGCGCTCGGTCACCTGCATAAGCCGCAGGCAGTCGGCGATGAGCGCTTTCGCTATCCGGGAAGCCTGCTCAAGTATTCCGCTTCGGAACTGGACTGGCCGCGCGCGTTTACCGTACTGGAAACGCAGCCCGATCACTCGGTGAAAATTGAGCGGATTCCTGCGGTGCCCAAACGGGATTTTGTGCGTCTGCAGGGGACGTTTGATGAAATCGTCAGCCGGGAATTTCGACAGAGCGTCAATCCGGAAGACTACGTCTATATCGTTCTCGAAGATGAGCAGGAAGTGTTCCAGGCGTTTGAAAAGCTCTCCAGCATTTACGAGCGCCTGCTGAAAATAGAATATTCCCATCTTCATAAAGGCATCAGCGAGCAGGATCTTCAAAACGTTCAGACGAAAATGAAATCCTTTGAAGAAATCGCCTGCGAATTTTTTGAACTTCAAAACGGCATCGAACCGTCGCCCCAGCAGAAAGAGGCGCTGTTCGATGCCTGGGAGGCTGTCCATGAAACCGATTAATCTGAAAATGAGCGCGTTTGGTCCGTACGCCCGTACGGAAGAGATCGATTTTCGCGTGTTCGAAAACAAGGGACTCTTTCTGATCAGCGGCGATACCGGTGCCGGCAAAACGACAATTTTTGACGGAATCGTCTACGCGCTTTACGGCGAACTGTCCGGGGATGTACGCAAACCGGGCATGCTTCGTTCCAAATACGCCGATCCGTCCACGGAAACGTATGTAGAACTGGTGTTTGAAGTCGGCGATCAGACGTATACGATCCGCCGTTCGCCAGAATACGAACGCCCAAAAACGCGCGGAACCGGCATGACCAAGCGGCCTTCCAGCGTGGAAATGATTCTTCCTGACCACAAAGCCCTGACCAAGCAGATGGAAGTCAGCGCCAAGGTGCAGGATCTGCTCGGGCTGGATATGAAACAGTTCAAGCAGGTCGCCATTCTGGCGCAGGGCGAATTTCTGAAACTGCTGCTGGCCGGGACGCAGGAGCGTACGGTAATTTTCCGGGAACTGTTCAATACGGTTGAGTACGACCGGCTTCAGAAGGAAATCGCCGAACAGGCCAAAGCGTCCGCCCAGACGTGCACGGGCATGGAAGACGACCTTCGGCGCGCCCGTCAGGCGCTTGAAGGGGTGGATGAGGAAACCCGCGAAGATACGGCCTTGTTAAAAGCCTGGCTCATCCAGCAAAATGCCCGCATGGACCAGCTGGCACAGCGCTTTGAAAAGACCACCAATGAAAATGATGCCCTTCAGAAAAAGGCAGGACGTCTGGAAAGCCAGTCTCTGGAGTACCAGAAATGGAAAAAGGCACGCAGTGCCTGGCAGAGTGCAAAGCCGCAGTTTGACCGGCTGCAGGAAGAAGCACAGAAACTCGAAAGCCAGAAGGAGAAATTCGAGCGCCAGAAAACCGAAGAGAAAAAGCTGGAAGAACAGATCACCCGCTATGATGAAGCCCAGACGGCCAGTACCCAGGCTGCTCAGGCGCAGGCGAAAACGAGACAGGCGGCCCAGCTGGCGGAACAGATGCAAAAGCAGCTCGAAGAACGCACTGGACAGATCCAGGACACAAGAAAATCGCTAGAAGCCTTTTCGCAAAGCGAAGTGGAGCTGGAAAAAGTCAAAGTTCTCTTCGATCAGTTTGAAGAAATCCAGAGTCTGGAAAAGAAGCGTCGGACCGAACAGAAAACGCTGGAACAGGAAGAAGGAAACTGCGGCCGCCTTCTTCGCGAAGCCGATCAGGCTATGGAAAGCTACCGGCAGGCCAGTTCTCTGTTTTTAGCCGGGCAGGCCGGCATTCTCGCCAGTCATCTCGAAGACAGTCACCCATGCCCCGTCTGCGGTTCTCTTTCTCATCCATCGCCGGCTGTTTTGCCGGACAATGTCCCGGATGAAAAAACGGTGCAGAAACTGGAGAAGGCCTCTTCGGCAAGCCGCAATGCGGCAGTGCAGGCCTCTCAGACATGCGCGGTACTGCGCAGCCGGATCGGCCAGTCGGATACGCAGATCGCGGCGCTCAAGGAAAAAATCCCTGCTGAGGAAAGTGCAGAGAAAATTACAGCGCGCAAGGCGGAACTCGAAAAAGAAATTCAGCAGAAAGCCAGACTGAAAAAGCAGCTCGATCAGCTGGAAGCTGCGCAGGAAAAAGAGCAGAAGCAGCTCGAAAGCCAGAAAACACAGCTTGCTTCCCTGCAAAGTCAGGAAGCAGCGGCCGTGCAGAAAGCCAAAGTCCTTCGGGAGCAGCTGAGCATTGAAGATCCGCAGAAAGCGAAGGAAGCTCTGGACAGCCTGCGAAAAGAGCGTGCAGTCTATGAAAAAAATGTGAAGGAAAACCAGGCCCAGCTGCAGCTGGCCCGTCGAGAGATCGACCAGGCGCAGGGCGTGCTGTCCACCTTTGAAAAAGAACCGGAAGATCCTGCCAAAGAGCTGGAGAAAACCAGCTTGCAAAAAGAAGAACTTCGAACCCAGCTGTCCGCCTTGCGAAAAGAGCAGCTCAATCTGCAGGCTCTGGTGCAAAACAACCAGCGCCAGCTGAAAATCTGCGAAAAGATCGAAGCCGATCTGCCGGCCGCACGCAAGGAAGCCGGCATGCTGAAAAATCTGTCCGATACGGTAAACGGTTCGCTGAAGGGCGTGCAGAGAATCAATCTGGAAACGTATGTGCAGACTGCTTTTTTTGAACAGATCATCAACCGCGCCAATACACGGCTTTTCACCATGACCAGCGGACAGTATGAATTGAAACGCGCACAGGACGAAGGCGGCCGTGCCAAGTCCGGTCTGGGCCTGGATGTCTGCGACCATTTCAACGATTCCGTACGGCCGGTACGAAGTCTGTCCGGCGGCGAACAGTTCCTGGCTTCTCTCTGTCTCGCATTGGGTCTCTCGGAAGAGATTCAGGCAAGCGCTGGCGGAGTTCGTCTCGAAACGCTGTTTGTCGACGAAGGCTTTGGATCGCTGGACGAAGAATGCCTCAGCAAAGCAATCGACGCGCTGGGCCAGATTGCATCTTCCCGAATGGTCGGCATCATTTCCCACGTCGAATCTCTGATGAACCGGATCGACAATCAGATTATGGTGCGCAAGGATCCGTCCAAAGGCAGCTATGTGACCATTCAGACAGCCTGAATCTGTTCGTAAAGCGAGGAAAGAAAAAGTACCTCGCCGGGCGGCTGCATAAACTTTCGAAAAACGATAAAGCTTTTGGCCAAAGATAAAGCCAAAGGCTTTTTGTCTGCCAGACTGAAGGGTTATCCCAAAACGACATAGAAGCTTTAGACGCTGCGGGGATTGTTTTCCTCCCTTCGAAAGAAGGTTTCGACGATGAAGCTAAGGAATTTCTCGAACAAGTCAGAAATTTAGAGGTTGAATATGCGCAGGATTATGACAGCCCGCGAGAGAAATTGTTCTGAATATGCGGTGATCTAGCCGATAAAATCCAAGATCAAATCGCCCCATAACGGATCAAAGTCAGAAAAATGTGGCAGCTCTGGTGAAATAGAACTTAACAAGTTTAGGGCTCCAGTCGAATCTCTCGAGCATGCAGCGGTACGAACGTCATTAAAGACAGACGGTTTTAGCTCTTTTATGTTCAGTGCACTTCTCCCGGCATTTTACTGCCGGTCGATTTAGATGTAGACATTTTTATGAAAAGTAAAGTTTCGTAGAATGGATTTGTTCTGTCCGTTCGCTGACAAAAGCTTTATTCACCGCGTTTCTGGCAATAAAGTAAGGCAAGATCAAAAGCGGCTCTCAGAAAAAAACTCTCTACGGGGAGAAATTTGAAAAACGAATGCACTGTATGGCGTTAAGTTCGTTGTTATGGCTTTAACCAGTACGAACCGGGTTGAGACGCCTCCTGGGAGTACCGGTTAGCATGCCGCTCCATTCTTTTGCAGAAAGGGGAATAATCTTGGAATCTTTTGATTAGGATTTGGTTGAAAGATACGTACGATTGTTTTTACCAACGGCGATGCTCGGCGGGTATGGATCGGAAATGTGACAAAAGCTGGCGATCATCCTATCGAAACGGATGACACGATAGGTGTCACGGAAGCTGATGAGAGCTTTAATGCTTATTTCCCTGATGAAATAGAATCCATTGAATTTGTGGACCCCTAACCGGGTCTTTTTCTTTCGGTAGAGGCTGTCTGTTTATGTGCAACAGAACCAATTCGATCCGACAGTCCCTGAATAAGTGCGCTTTGATGGAGCCATAGAATTTGAGGGGAATTGAAATTCTGAGTGCTTTAAAGGATGGGTATACAGTTGGTTGAAAACTGCTCATAGTTCTGTCTCTGCGGTTTCCAAAAGATCTATTTCTTTTGAGTAACAGACCGAACAAACCGTTCGCAGTCTTGCTTGTTCCCCGGTCTTAAGGCATGAACTTGAAATTTTGGGTAACCCCCGTAAGAAACGAAACCGTTCTGGAAAAGCCGTCTTCTTAAGGCCAAAACGGGCCGGGTTTTACCGGCAGAAATAAGCATCGCGTTCGGCAGAGATAACTATCGACGAGAAGGATAAAAAGAATTTTATGCTTCAGAAGATTCTGCATTTCTGTTTCCGTTCATCCAAAATGAAGCCTTCTACGATCAAATGGGTATAAAAAAACCTTCAGGCAGTTACCTGAAGGTAAATTTACGAATGGTGGAGCGTAGGAGGATCGAACTCCTGACCCCCTGCGTGCAAAGCAGGTGCTCTCCCAGCTGAGCTAACACCCCACATAGAGTAAGAAAAAATAAATAAAATGGTGGGCCTGAATGGACTCGAACCAGCGACCTCATCCTTATCAGGGATGCGCTCTAACCACCTGAGCTACAGGCCCAATTGCTTAACGCCTGATTAGAATATCATCGCCTTAAGAAAAGGTCAAACATTTTATTTCATTTTCCATAATTGTTTTGAATGAGGCGAGCGATGAAAACCGTCCATGCCGCTGCTCCCCCGGCACACCATGGATACCGCAGGTGCACCCGGAGGCGTATCAGGAGGCTGCATCGAACGCAACGAAACATCTAGAAAAGCGCATCAGTGACGGAAGGCATCCAGATCGATCGCGGCACCGATCGCGTCCAGAATCCAGCCCAGCGACACTTCTACCCGGCTCAGCAATTCTGCAGCGACGATTCCTTTATAGCCGTACGTGTAAAAGTCGCCGCCAAACGTAGTGGAAGACAGCGGAGAGCCGGCGGTTCCGATTCGAAAAATGCCGATCACGATAATAATCGTTCCCACGATCAGGCGGATCCGTCTGTACCGGGCCTTAGAATCGTTATCGGTTGTCTGTTCGGCTGGATCCTGTACATTCTTTTCCAGACTGGGATTGGGATCTTTGGAATCGGATGAATCCGCCGCCTGCTGATCCGGAACAGACGGCATTTTGGACTCCGACTGTGCAGAAGCAGGATGGTCTAAAGTGACATCCGCCGTGCAGGGCTGTTCCGGGCTTTCGGACACGTCTTTCTTCTGTTCTGCAGGTGCCATTTCCTGCGGAAGGGAGGATCTGGCTTCTTCCTGGTTTTTAAAAGAAGCAGTGCAGGAGAGGCAAAACGAAGAATTGTCTTCAGCGACAGCACCGCATCTTGGGCATTTCATATTTTTTCTTTCGCTTTGATCGCGCACAGAAAAGCAGAACTGCCCGCCGCAATCGACAGCAACTATTCTATATTGATCGGAATCCCATCTTATAAGAATTACGAAACATAGATTATTGCGTATTTCACGGAAAGCGAAAGAACGGACACCGTTTTCCCTCCGCCCTGCGCTGTTCTCCGTTTCCATTCCCCTCATTCGATTTTTTTAGATTTTTGAAGCATTTTTGTTTGACCCGCATGGGAGCTTTTGTTAATATGATTGAGCAATCGGGAAACGGGCCTGTAGCTCAGGTGGTTAGAGCGCATCCCTGATAAGGATGAGGTCGCTGGTTCGAGTCCATTCAGGCCCACCATTTTATTTATTTTTTCTTACTCTATGTGGGGTGTTAGCTCAGCTGGGAGAGCACCTGCTTTGCACGCAGGGGGTCAGGAGTTCGATCCTCCTACGCTCCACCATTTTTAGAAACTATACGGATACCTTTCTCGGTTCATGGAATTAAAGAGGTATCCGCTTTTTTACGATCAGGTATTCGTTTTATTTTTTTAACTGGCGATTTTCTTCGAATCCACAGATCGAAATCGGAAAGTGCACGTTTTGTTCGCTTTTTTGAATGTTCGGTCTGGTCCGAATCCGACTGGAACTTGTAAAAATCGGCAGAAAAAAGTGTCGGGAAAGATTTACCGGATTCCTTTCAATGTATCCGAAATCGTTGCTTCTTTTGTCCGTTTTGCTTGTTTCAGTCAAGTTCAGACGTACTGTCGATGATTGGCACGATTGTATTAATATGATTGAACTCAACTTATTTGTGGAAAAAATAATATTCAAATCAGATGAAAACTGTATAATTCATATCATAAGGACAGGAGAAGTTGATCATGATACGGAACAATCTGGAGGTTGACATTAAAGTCAAGTGCGTGGAAGCAGGGCTTGTTCAGCGTACACTCGCCGAGAAACTGGGCGTGACGTCGCAGTACGTCAATCACATCATTAAGAAAAAAGACGGGCTGGTGAATAAGACATTTATTCAGATCATGGAAGGTCTCGGGTATGATGTCGAACTTCGATATGTTCCCAAGAGTGAACGAACCGAAGAGGAAGAAAGCAGGAACGGAGGATGAATTTCCTCCGATTTTTTTTGCTTATTTTTCTTTGGAAAAGACAGAGAAGGTACAGCCTGAATCTGTATCGATTGGAACGGCGATCTGCTTTTTCGGTTTTCACAGCCTTCGCGCCGCTAAAAGACAGGTAGAGTGGACTTAAAAAGAGGTGTGCATTTTATGAATATCTGCTGGAACAGGGCGCATCCCGATCAGGCGCTGCTGATTTTGAGCAGCGAGGAAGCCTGCAAGAGAAATCCGGAATATTTCACCGGCGAAACGCTGCCGGATCTGAGTCATCCGATTCGCTTCTGCCGCATTCTGTACGATCGCGGCGTGCTTTCGGGTACGTTTGTCATTCCGCGCAAGGAACAGCCGATCGCGGATCGCATGAGCTTTGCGTTTGTTCTGGAAAATGACAGTCTTTGCTTTATCAGCGACGAAAAGGCGTTTCACAGCTATTTGCAGGCGTTTATGGACGAATACACGCTCGATATCTGCAGCGCCTTTCAGTTTCTGCTGCGCTTCATGAACTACATGATTCAGGAAGATGTGTACTTTCTTGAGGATTACAACGAAAAGCTCGAAACGATTGAGGAAAACATTTTCGAAAACAAGGAATCGGGCATGGAACGCTACATCATGATGACACGGCGTGACATGAACATTCTCGGCAACTACTACCTGCAGCTGACCGCGGTCGGCCATACGATGCAGGAGACGATCATCCCGCAGGATCAGCCCAATGAAAACGCGATGATCTCGCTGTTTCTGGCCAACAGTACGCAGCTCGAAAATCTGGCAAGCACGATCAAGGACTATACGTCCCAGATCTGGAATCTGCGGCAGACGCAGCTGTCGGACCGCCAGAACAAAGTCAGTACGCTGCTGACGATCATTTCGACGGTTTTCCTGCCGCTGACGTTCCTGACCGGCTGGTACGGCATGAACTTCCAGGACATGCCGCTGATCAAATACAGCCATGGATATGCGGTCATTATTGTAGTGATGCTGGTGATTGCGGCCGGCGAAATTCTGTATCTGCGCAAGCGGCGCTGGCTCGGATCGGACAAGGCGAAAAAGGAAAACGTCTTCCATCATGACAAAAGCCTGGATAAGAAGCTTCACAAAGCGATTCGTGAAGATCATAAGCAGGCGCGCAAGGATGAAAAAGCCGACGAGGCGCAGGCAAAGGCGTTCCATCCCAAAGACGACCGTCCCGGCGAGTAAACCGAATTGAATTTACCAAGCGTGCCCTTTCGGGCACGTTTTGTTTGAAATACGGGCGTGGTATAGTGCATACGGGCTTTTGCCTGTGCGCATGGATCGGCGCCCTGAAAGCGCAAATCCGTGCCAAGGAGGTCTATTTTGAAGAAAACGATGCATTCAATCGTAAATCGAAGCCTTTCTCTGACACTTGGCGTGCTGATGAGCTTCTCTCTGGCGGGCTGTTCCGGCTATCGCTTCATGGGAGCGGCCAGCGAGGCACAGGCGGTTAAGGATACCACCAAGTATGAAGAAGTGAAGAACATTCTGGAAAACGAATGGTACTACGGCGCCGACAACCCGAATCTCGACAGCGAGCTGACGGAAAAGGCGCTCGAGGGCATGACGAGTTTCGAAAACGATCCGCATACGATGTACCTGCCGCTCGATCGTTCGACCGACTACAGCCAGCAGCTCGCTGGAAACAATGTCGGCCTGGGAGTGGTCTGCTATCAGAACGCCGGGCAGCCGATGCGGCTGAAATCGATTTTTATCAATTCGCCGGCGGATGAAGCCGGACTGAAAGCCGGCGATGAAATTTTGAAAATCGATGATCTTGACGGAACGGGAACGCCGCTCGATCAGATCATCGAATACATTAAGGGCAAGCCGAATACATCGGTGCACCTTACGGTGCGCCGCGACGGCCAGACGCTGGAAATGGATCTTACCCCGGCCCAATACGATTCCACAGTCGCGTTTGATGTCGAAGACGGCTATGGTCTGGTGAATCTTTCGTCCTTTTCCCAGAATTCGGGAAAAGACGCGGTTGAGGCGTTCAAGCGCCTGGAAGAAGCCGGCACGAAAAATCTGATCCTCGATCTGCGCGGCAATACCGGCGGCTATCTGCACGCCATGCAGACGATCGCTTCCGCGTTTCTGCCTGCCGACAGCGTGCTGTTCAAGGAAAAGCTGCGTGACGGCACCGTGCGCGAAATTACCGTCGCCGATGACAGCTATCAGGCGAACTTTGATCACGTGTACATTTTGCAGAACGGGCTGACGGCCAGTTCCTCGGAAGTGCTGATCGGCGCTCTGAAAGATCAGATCCCGGACAAGGTCACGACGATCGGATCGAAAACGTACGGCAAGGGCACGGAACAGCTGAACAAAGTCTTTGATGACGGAACTACGCTCAAATACACCGTCGCCGAATGGCTGACGCCAAACGGAACGTCGGTCAACATGGTCGGCATCGAACCGGACGTACCGGTTGAAGTCGAAGAATACCAGAGCGTCGGCTACCGGCTGATGAACGAAGACGAAGAGCCGATCCGGCCGGATACGGTGAACGACAACGCCGCGGCGCTGCAGATTTTCCTGCGCGAGCTCGGCTATCCGGCGGTACGCGGCGACAATTACTATTCGCCCGAAAGCGAAGCGGCTCTGCGCCAGTTCCAGAGCGATAACGATCTGGAAACGACCGGCGAAGCGGATGCGAAAACGTTCGCGCTGCTCGTCCAGAAAGTCTCGGAAAAGATCAATACCGAAGGCTACGACAGCGATACGGTGTTCCAGAAAGCGCTCGAGCTGATGAATTCCTGAAAAAATAACGCTTTGTTCCTGTACAGGCGGTCTATTCGGAGTCTTTCGAAAGGCCGCCTGTTTTTTGATACAAAGCGAGTCGGAACTTGCACGGTCCGGCGGGCTTCGTTGACAGAGTGGAGAGCCTCTGGCTATAGTGCATGCGACAGAGTAAGGAAACAGGCGTCAAGTGTGCCGGAAATGGGGAGTCGGTCCGGCAACGAAAAGGGTTACCCTTGCGGTTTGTTTCCTGCATCCCGCTGCACAAGAAGGAACCCTCCTTTTTTCTGCAACGAGGAAAGGAGGAATATGTCATGAAAATCAAATCGCTTTTCGAATGGAAAAGCGCCCGTCTGTCCGTCCGTTCCATCGCGGGCATGGCGATGCTTTGCGCCCTGTATGTGGTGCTCAATATGTTTTCGATTTCCCTGAGTGCGACGCTTGAGATTCGCTTCTCGTTCATCGCGCTCGCGCTGAGCTGCGCGCTCTACGGGTTCTTGCCCAATCTGATCTTCTGCTTCGTGGCGGATCTTCTCGGCTTTCTCGCCCATCCGACCGGACCGTACATGCCGTTTTATGCGATGGTGCTCATGGTCAAGGCGCTCATTTACACCCTGTTCTTTTACGGACAGAAAAATGTGAGCGTATGGCGCATCGTTCTCGGGGAGGCGGTGGCCATTCTGGTCTGCAACGTGATTCTTACCCCCCTGGTGCTGACCATGCTTTACGGCACGCCGTACTGGATTCTGGTGACTGGCCGCCTGCTGAAAAACCTGATCGCCTGGCCGCTCAACTCCATTATGCTGTTCTTGAGCATGCGTCTGCTTCCAGCGCTCAGTGCCCGCACGCAGCTGCGCTCCTCGCATGCAGCCTGAAGCCGATCCCCAAAGCGAGTACATAAACCGAAAACAAAGCGGAAAGTATACGAAAAATACAAATAAAACCGATAAAAAAGACGCCTCTTCGAACCGACCTCGAAGAGGCGTCTTTGCCTAGAAACAGCAAGTCACCCGGGATGCAGCAACGCAGAATTGCAGAATCGCGGAAATGCCGGAATGAGGGGAAGCCGGATCCGCGCAAGTCCGGCTTTGACTCAGGCAGAGGGGGCCTGGTCAATGGCCGCATGCAGAGCCTGAAGAACTTCTCCTGCAAAATAGAGCGAACCGCATACGAGAGTATTTTTATTCGTGCTTTTCAGGCGCTCAAGCAGCGTATCGAAGGAAAGAACATCGAGGTTTTCCTTTTGCGCGAGCGTATCGAGCCGGGCCAGACGCTGCGATTCGAAATGGACAAGATGAATGTCCGGCGCAATCGTTTGCAGCCTTGCGATCATTTCGCGGGCCTGCTTGTCGGCAAGAACGGAAAAGAAAATCTGATCGATGCTCCAGCCGCCTTCCTGAAGACTTTTGCAGAGGGCGTCTATGCCGTTGGCGTTGTGGGCGCCATCTACAAAAAGCAGCGGATGGCTGCGGACGATCTGAAAGCGGGCGGGCCAGAAAAAGCGATCGATGGCCTGTTTCTGCTCGTCTGGCGTGAAAGAGAAGCCGGCCTGTTCGAGCAGCGTTCGCGCGCAAAGATAGTTTTCTTTCTGATAGGCGGGAAGTGCCGGATTCCACAGGGGATCAAGCGGGGAAAAATCGCGCGAAATTTCGATCAGAGTCGCGTGCTTCGTTTTGGCGGCGTCCTGAAATACGCGCAGGCAGGCGGGATCCTGCTCCGCGGTAACTAGAGTCATGCCTTCCTGAATGATGCCCGCTTTGGCCTGGGCAATCTCGGTTTTGGTCGAACCGAGCAGCCCCATGTGATCCAGGCCGATCGATGTGATGATGCCCCACGGATAGTCGAGAGCCGTGGTGGCGTCGCGCGTTCCGCCAAGACCGGTTTCCATGAGGACAAAATCGGGGCGGACTTCCTGAAAGAGGGCGCAGGCCATGAAGAGATCCATTTCAAACATCGTCATGTCGCGCGCTTTAAACGTTCTGGCGTACCGGTCGTAAAGTTCTTCCCATCGATCCATGGAAATCGGCTTCTGATTCAGACGGAACCGCTCGCTGTGAACCACTAGGTGCGGGGAAATGAAAGCGCCGGTGCCCAAGCCTTTCTGGGCGAGCAGCAGTTCCAGCCAGGTGATGACGGAACCTTTTCCGTTGGTGCCGGCGACGTGAATCGAATGGGGGAAAGGGGAGGGGCCAAAGTCTTCGGCCAGCCATCCTCTCAGCTGATCGAGAGAATGGTTCAGGCCTTTGTGCCGTTCCATTTCCTCGACTTTCTGCATGCATGTATTCGTCATGGCTATAATGATAAGACGAGGCACAGAAAACAGCCAGCCGGCAAAGCCCCCCCCTTCCAAATCGAAGGGGCGTGTACAGACGTGCTGGAGAAGGGAGAAACTGCATGGAATGGAAAGATGTCATGGAAGAAGAACTTCAAAACGGAACGTTAGGACCGATTCGGGCGTTTCTCGAACAGGCGTACGCGTCTTCTCCCGTCTACCCCGCAAAGGAAAACATTTTTAAGGCACTGGAAATGACTCCGCTCGATCAGGTCAAAGTCGTGATTCTCGGTCAGGATCCGTATCACGAACCGGGTCAGGCGCAGGGATATTCCTTTTCGGTGCCTTCACAGGTGCGCATTCCGCCTTCCCTGCAGAACATTTACAAGGAACTGAGCGCGGAATATCAGGTTCCGGTGTATCGCACGGGCAATCTGTCCGACTGGGCGGCGCAGGGCGTGCTGCTGCTCAACTCGATTATGACGGTGGAGCAGGGCAAGCCGCTTTCCCATTCAAAAATCGGCTGGCAGAAATTTACGGACGATCTGATCCGGGTGCTCAACAAACAGGATCAGCCGATCGTCTTTCTGCTCTGGGGCGGTCACGCCCGCAAGGCGAAGGCGCTGCTTGACAATCCGAATCATCTGGTGCTGGAAGCCGCGCATCCTTCGCCGCTTTCGGCCAACCGCGGCTTTTTCGGGTGCAATCATTTCGTGAAAGCCAACCAGTTTTTGCAGGAACACGGAAAGGAACCCATTTTCTGGACTGAGGATAACAGGCAAATGGCCGACTGACGGCAAGCCCTCTTTTTACAATGAAGACAGAAATGCAAACGCCTGTCTGAAAGAGAGGGAGACCTATGAAAAAGAAAACGCCGTATGGCAAATGGATTTTCTGGACTGTGATCGGCATTGCCGCCCTGATCGGTCTGTATTTCAGCCTGATGCCTCATTAAGAAAGAAACTGTCCCTTCGCAGCAGTTTTGCGAAAGGAAACAAGGACATAAAAAGAAACAGAAAAATGGTGCACGCTCCATGGTTTGGAGAATGCACCATTTTTTAACGGGAAATCGAGGAACTTGGCCGGATTCCTGCCGGCACGTTCCTGCGGGATCCTTTTTTGCGGGCTGTGTTCTGCAGGTCTGGCTGTCGGACGGATTTTCCGTGTTTTCTGTTTTTGGATTTTCCGGCTTTTCGTTTATTGCTTATTGCTTATTGCTTGCTGCTTATCGCTTTTTGCTTTTCTGATTTTTGGATGCAGGCTTCGTCTGATATCAGGCGTCGGCCTTGAGCTCGAGAATCATGTCGCGCAGTTCGGCTGCGCGTTCGAATTCGAGATTGCTGGCGGCCTGCCGCATTTCGGCTTCGAGTTCCTGAATGTATTTGGCCGTATCCTTTTTGGAAAGCTTCTGCTTTCTTCGCAGGTAGCGGGCCGTCATTTCCTTCGTTTCCTTGGAATGAACGACTTCGCGGATCGGCTTGATGATCGTTTTCGGCACGATGCCATGCTCTTCGTTGTACGCCATCTGAATGGAACGGCGACGGGCGGTTTCGTCGATCGCGTAGCGCATGGATTCGGTAATGGAATCGCCGTACAAAATGACTTTGCCTTCGGCGTTTCGCGCGGCACGGCCGATGATCTGAACGAGCGAGCGCTTGGAGCGCAGGAAGCCTTCCTTGTCCGCGTCGAGAATGGCGATCAGGGAAACTTCCGGAATGTCGAGGCCTTCTCGAAGCAGGTTGATGCCGACGAGCACATCGTACTTGCCGCGGCGCAGATCCTGAATGATCTCGGTTCGTTCGATCGTTTTGACTTCGTGATGCAGCCAGGCCACCTTAATGTCGAGATTTTTCAGATACTCGGTGAGGTCTTCGGCCATGCGTACCGTAAGGGTGGTAATGAGCGTGCGCTCGCCTTTGGCGATGCGGTCGCGGATTTCGCCGACGAGGTCGTCGATCTGTCCTTCGGTCGGGCGGACTTCAACGATGGGATCGAGAAGACCGGTCGGACGAATGATCTGTTCGACGATTTCGCCTTCGGTCTGTTCGAGTTCATAGTCGCCGGGCGTGGCGGATACGTAAATGGACTGCGGGGCCTTTTCTTCAAATTCCGAAAACGTCAGCGGACGGTTGTCGAGAGCGGACGGCAGACGGAACCCGTAGTCGACCAGCGTCTGCTTGCGGGCGCGGTCGCCGTTGAACATGCCGCGGATCTGCGGCAGGGAAACGTGGGATTCATCGACGATCATCAGAAAGTCGTCGGGGAAATAGTCAAAAAGGGTGTACGGCGTTTCGCCCGCTTTGCGGCCGTCGATGTGCCGGGAATAGTTTTCAATGCCCGGGCACACGCCGAATTCGCGCAGTGCTTCGATGTCGTAGCGGCAGCGCTGTTCGAGGCGCTCCTTTTCCAGCGGCTTGCCGGCGTCTTCAAAATATTCCAGACGGTCTTCAAGTTCCGCCTCGATGGAATTGGCGGCGCGTTCCATGATGTCCATGCTCGTGGCGTAGCCGCTGGCCGGATACAGGTTATAGAGGTTGTACGCCTGAATGAGCTGGCCGGTGAGCGGGTTGACTTCGCAGATCCGCTCGATTTCATCGCCGAACATTTCGATGCGGATTAAAAAGCGGTCCGTATAGCCCGGGGAAATTTCGATGACATCGCCCCGCACGCGAAACGTACCGCGCGCCGGTTCCATGTCGTTGCGCTTGTACTGCTGGGCGATCAGACGGGAGAGCAGGCTCTGACGGTCAATCTGCTCGCCGACACGGATCGTGTCGATCATGTTTTCGTACTGGGCCGGGTCCGAAGCACCGTAAATGCAGGCGACCGAAGCGACGATGATCGTATCGCGCCGGTGCAGAACGGAGTTGACCGCGGCCATGCGAAGCATGTCGAGCTCTTCGTTAGTTTTCGTGTTTTTATCGATGTACGTATCGGTTTTGGGCATGTACGCTTCCGGCTGGTAATAATCGAAGTAGGAAACGAAGTATTCCACCCGGTTGTTCGGGAAAAATTCCTTCAGCTCGGCGTACAGCTGGCTGGCGAGCGTTTTATTGTGGGCGAATACAAGCGTGGGCTTGTTGACCGCCGCGATGACGTTGGAAATGGTGTAGGTCTTGCCGGTACCGGTGGCGCCAAGCAGAACCTGATGCTTCTTGCCGGCCTGGATGCCTTCGACCAGCTCGGCAATGGCCTGCGGCTGATCACCGGCAGGGGGATAAGGAGAAACAAGTTCAAATTTTTCGTCCATAGTTCATCCTTTCTAGTCAGGCAGACCGCCATAGGCAAAAAACGCGTCTGGACCGATGCCTCTTTTCTGGATGGCGGGCTTTTCGCGGCTGCACTTGCGATCTGCAGGATTCGAAGAAAAAGTCTGTCTCTGTCTGCACGGCGTCGTTTTGTCCGGCAAGCCGAAGGCGCAGAAAGGAATGCGCCCCCAGACAGGCTATACTTAATTTTAGCAGAGCCGTCAAAGGCGCCCGCCTGCGGCCCTTTCTTAAACTGCGCATAGAGGCAGGCTATGGAGTTTCCAGCAGATTTTGCCGGTTCCCTTGCGGAACGGCCGAAAAAATACTGCTTTTGCGGCCAGCTGTTTTAGCCAGTGCAGGAAATTTTATGCGCCAAAGAAGACTTTGCGAAAACCAGAGGAAAAAATAGAAGACAAAGTGATTTTCCAAGAGGAATGCCTGCCCTGCAGGCCGTAAAATAGATTCAGGAAAGGCGATGATACCCTGTGCACAGAACGAAAACAAGACCGGTATTTGCGGGAAATGTGCAGATCGGCGGAAACAATCATGTGGTGGTGCAGTCGATGTGCTCCATCAAGACCGATCATACTGACGAAGTCATTTCCCAGATTCTCGAACTTGAAAAAATGGGCTGCGAGCTCATTCGCGTTTCGGTGATGGATTTCTCCGATGCGCGCGCGATCGAAACGATCCGCAAGGCGATTCACATTCCGCTTTGCGCCGACATCCATTTCGACTACAGACTGGCGCTGGCCGCCATTGAAGCCGGCGCGGACAAAATCCGGCTCAATCCAGGCAACATCGGCAGCCGCGCGAACGTGGAAGCCGTCGTAAAAGCCTGCAAGGAAAAACACATCCCGATTCGAATCGGCATCAACTCCGGTTCGCTCGAAAAGGACATTCACGACAAGTATGGCAAGCCGACTGCCGAAGGCATGATTGAATCGGCGCGCCGCCACGTGGATATTCTGGAAGATCTCGGCTTTTACGATATTGTGCTTTCCTTCAAGTCGAGCGATCCGCTGCTCTGCATGGAAGTGTACCGGCTGGCGAGCGAAACGTTCGACTATCCGCTTCATCTTGGCGTAACGGAAGCCGGCACGCAGATGACGTCGGCGATCAAATCGACGCTCGCGCTTGGCCCGCTTCTGCTTGAAGGCATCGGCAGCACGATTCGCATTTCGGTCAACGGCGACGCGCAGAAGGAACTGCCGATCGTGCGCGAACTGCTCAAGGACTGCCGGCTGCTCGCCGACGTGCCCAATCTGATCGCATGCCCGAGCTGCGGCCGGACGGCGTGGGACATGAAACCGGTCGTCGATGAAATGGAACAGTGGCTGCAGACGCTACGCAAACCCGTTACCGTAGCCATCATGGGCTGCGCGGTTAACGGACCTGGCGAAGCGCGTCACGCGGACATTGCAATCGCGGGCGGAAAAGGCGAAGGACTCTTGATCCGCAAGGGAGAAATTATTGAAAAAATCCCGGCCGATCAGATGGTCGAACGCCTGAAAGAAGAGGTCCTCAAGTTCTGAAACCATCCTGTTTTTCGGGGAAAATAAAGCAGTTTGTGAAAGAATGGACCAATTAGGCAAATCAACAGCACAATGGTATATTGGTGGATGGAAATCCATACACACAGAGGTAAACAGAACATGATTATTTCAAAATTAGCTGAACGGATCCGCGGCAAGGATGTCCGGATCGTATTTACAGAAGGCTGGGACAAACGCGTTATGGGCGCTGCCGTTCGTCTTGCGAAAGAAAACATCCTGAAGCCGGTCCTGCTCGGTGAAAAAGAGCAGATTGAAGCCTGCGCAAAGGGAAACGGTTTTGATCTCACCGGCATCGAAATGATCGCTCCAAGCGAATTTGCGGACAAGGAAGCCATGATCACAAAAATGGTTGAACTCCGTCGAGGAAAAATGTCCCGTGAAGCCGTTGCGGAAGCGCTGAGCCACACCAACTACTTCGGCACGATGCTCGTTAAAATGGGCTATGCGGACGGTCTGCTTGGCGGTGCGACCTATTCCACAGCCGATACCGTACGTCCGGCTCTCCAGCTGGTAAAGACGGCTCCAGGTCAGTCCATCGTTTCTTCCACATTTATTCTGGTTAAAGGCAACGAACAGCTGTTCATGGCTGACTGCGCCATCAACCGCGACCCGAACCCGGATGAACTCGTAGAAATCGCCATTCAGACAGCAGACACTGCCCGCAAGTTTGGCGTAGAACCAAAAGTGGCCATGCTTTCCTACTCTTCCTTCGGCTCCGCTACCGGTCACTGCGTAGCCAAGATGGACGAGGCGACGACTCGTCTGAAACGTATGCCGCTCGACTTTGACGTAGACGGCGAAATGCAGTTTGACTGCGCCGTTGTACCGGAAGTCGCTGCACTGAAAGCACCGGAATCCAAAGTTGCCGGTCATGCCAACACCTTCATCTTCCCGAACCTTTCTTCCGGAAACATCGGCTACAAGATCGCTGCCCGTCTGGGCGGATGGGAAGCTTTAGGCCCAATTCTGCAGGGTCTGAATGCGCCGATCAACGACCTTTCCCGCGGTGCCAACGAAGAAGAAATCTACAAGATGGCGATCGTTACCGCTGCGCAGAAAGCCCTCGGTATCTAGTCGATTCTTCCCCCGTTTTTCATGGAGAAACTCCATGGATCGAATTTAAAAAGTATATCCATAAGGCTGCGGCTCGAAAAGCTGCGGCCTTTTTCTTTGCTCTGCAGAGAACGGGCGGTATGAACGGTACGAAATGAAGCGGGGCGCCGTATACTGAATAGTATGAAAAAACTGGAAAAATTCCCCTGGCCGATTGAAGAAGGCGCCGTTGCGGATTTCGCGGACGGCGAACTGATTCTGGCGGTCAAGGATGACGAATGGAACGATGCCCAGCTTGAGCGGGCGGCCGAACCGTTTACGGTCGAAGTGTGCGAGACCAATGGCATTGTGATTTTCTTGATGGAAGGCGGACCGCTCGATACGTGCGACTTCTATTTCAACATTCAGGACTGTGAAGCCAAAGACGAATTCCTGGCGCAGAAAAATCTGAAAGTGCAGGCCGTCCTCATGGACAAGGAGGATATTATCCGCATTATTAAAACGGCTTCGCTTTCCGAAGAAAAAACAAAAGAAGTAATCGATCTGCTGAAAAAACAGGAAAACTTTGAATTCATGCCCGGTGAGTACGACTGCAATGTGGAAGGGCTTCAAAGCGCTTACGAACCGACGGAACTGGCAAAATACGCGAAAACTTCATTTGAACTTCGTTGATTGCCTGTACATTCGGTAAACTTGAACCTGAACGAGAGCATCCAGACGATGCTCTTTTTTAACCCGGCTGTCCGCTTTGGAACAGCCGTCGCGGCGGTCTGGAAATCGGATCGCTAGGAAAGGGAAATCGAAAAGGCCGCAGCCGGCTTCTTTCCATAAGAGCGGCTGGCGGCCAGAACCCGAGAGAGAAAAATAAGGAGACAACGAGATGAAAGCAGTTATCAGTGTAGTCGGCACGGACCGCGTAGGCATTCTGGCGCTGGCCGCCAATGCCTGTGCCGATCATGGCGTCAACATTCTGGAAGTCGCGCAGACCATTCTGGACGGCATCTTTTCCATGACCATGATCGTGGACATGGATCGCATGGATACTACCTTTGATGAGTTTACACAGGGCATGGAAGCGATCGGACTGGAAAATGAACTGGTCATCCGCGTCATGAACCAGGAAATCTTTGAAGCGATGCATACGATTTAGAGGCCGCCATGCAGACAAAAAATATTCTTGAAACCATCAAAATGATCGACGAGGAATGCCTGGATATCCGAACCATTACCATGGGCATTTCTCTGCTCGACTGTGCGGACGCGGACATTCACGCCTCCTGCGCGAAAATTGAAGAAAAAATCTGCCGTCTGGCCAAGAATCTGGTCAAAGTCGGCGACGATATCAGCCGAGAATACGGCATTCCGGTCGTCAACAAGCGCATTTCGGTTACCCCGATCGCAATGCTTGTGGCCGCTTCCGGCGGCGATCCGGTCGAATACGCTCTGACACTCGAGCGCTGTGCGCAGAAGCTAGGCGTCAATTTCATCGGCGGCTATTCCGCTCTGGTGCAGAAAGGCTATTCGCACGGGGACAACGAACTGATTGAAAGCATTCCCCGCGCGCTGTCGCAGACGGAGCACGTGTGCTCTTCCGTTAATATCGGCTCCACCAAGGCTGGCATCAATATGGACGCGGTCAAGCAGATGGGCCGCATCATCCGCAGCTGCTCGGAAATCAGCGCGGATAACAGCTGCATCGCCGCAGCCAAGCTCGTTGTCTTCTGCAACGCGCCGGAAGACAACCCGTTCATGGCCGGCGCCTTCCATGGCGCAGGCGAAGGCGACTGCGTCATTAACGTCGGCGTATCCGGCCCGGGCGTCGTCCGTGCCGTTCTGGCCAAGGCCAGCAAGCACGCCACGATGGATGAGCTTGCCAACCTGATCAAGCGCACCGCGTTTAAAATTACCCGCATGGGCCAGATGGTCGGCAAGGAAGCCAGCCGCCGTCTGGGCGTTCCGTTTGGCATTGTCGATCTTTCGCTGGCGCCGACTC
Organism: uncultured Allobaculum sp.; assembly: GCF_948576815.1. Taxonomy (NCBI): domain Bacteria; kingdom Bacillati; phylum Bacillota; class Erysipelotrichia; order Erysipelotrichales; family Erysipelotrichaceae; genus Allobaculum; species uncultured Allobaculum sp. The sequence goes on along the minus strand of NZ_CAPAEZ010000012.1, from coordinate 20,913 downwards.
CGGCTGTCGGGGATTCGGTTGCCTATATTCTCGAAGAAATGGGTCTGGAAACGTGCGGCGCGTACGGCACCACCGCCTGCCTGGCCATGCTGAACGATGCCGTGAAAAAAGGCGGCGTCATGGCGACCAGCCACGTCGGCGGTCTGTCCGGCGCCTTCATTCCGGTTTCGGAAGATGCCGGCATGATTCACGCAGCCAGCACCGGCTGCCTGCGTCTGGAAAAACTGGAAGCCATGACCGCAGTCTGCTCCGTCGGCCTCGACATGATCGTCGTGCCGGGCGATACGAGCGCGGACGTGCTGTCCGGCATGATCGCGGATGAAGCCGCGATCGGCATGGTCAACACGAAAACGACCGCTGTACGCATCATTCCGGCCATCGGCAAGGAAGTCGGCGACGTTCTCGATTTTGGCGGACTGCTGGGCAGCGGCCCGGTTATGCCGGTCAATCAGGAGAAAAACAGCGTGTTTGTCAACCGCGGCGGCCGTATCCCGGCTCCGCTGCAGGCCCTGAAAAACTAAAATGGGAAACCAGTCCTGAAAATCAAGAAAAAAAACGATGAAAAAAACGCTTAAACGCTCTTTTCCGATAAAAAGCCGCTCGTCCGGGTTTGCCTTTTGAAGGGCCTTGTGTTTAAATCGTTGCATAAAACGAAGAAGAGAAGTAGTAAAAGCCGGAACCTTGCAGAGAGACCGCGGCTGGTGAAAGCGGTCAGGGATAAAGCTTTGAACGTGTCTTGGAGTGCGGACTAATCCCCGCCGTAATCCGCGTTAAGGATGAAAGAGCCCTGGCTATTGCCGGGGAAGTAAGGTGGTACCGCGTATAATCTGCGTCCTTTCGTCAATTTCGAAAGGACGCTTTTTTTATCGGACCGCTTCCTGATTCTGATCTTCTATATGGGCCGATGCCCAGGAAAGGAATAAAAAAATGAAAAAGACTGTATCGATCGCATTAAGCGCACTGCTCGCCTGCGGCATTGCCGGATGCTCCTCCGCACCGGCCGAAACATCCAGCAAGGCCGATGCTTCCAGCACCGCGGCCAAAGCGGACGCCAAGGAAATCCTCATTGGTATTTCCCCCGACTATCCGCCTTATGAATCCAAGGATTCCAGCAACCAGATCATCGGTTTTGACCCGGATATGACCGACTGGATCTTCAACTATCTCAACGAAAACGGACACAACTACACCTACAAGTTCGAAGAACTTTCCTTCGACACCATTATTTCCGCGCTGCAGGCCGGCCAGATCGACCTCGGCATTTCCGGTTTCACCTACGATGAAGACCGTGAAGGTATCTTCTCCGATTCCTACTACGATTCCGCACAGGTTATCGTTGTCGCTTCGGATTCCGAATTCACTAACGCTGACGATCTCAACGGCAAAGTGGTAGGCGCTCAGCAGGGAGCTACCGGCGAAGAAGCCGCTGCCATGATCGAAGGCGCTCAGGTACAGGCCGTATCCGATGCCAACCTCATGATGGAAAACCTGAAAGCACACGGCATCGACGCAGTTGTCATCGACAAGGCTGTAGCGGACCAGTACGTAGCCAACGGCGATTTCAAAATCATCGGCGACGCTCTGATGGATGAAGAAAACATCATCTACTCCACAGAAGACCACAAGGAACTGATGGATGAAATCAACGAGGCGATCAAAGCCTTCAAGGAAAGTGACGAATACACCGTTCTGACCGAAAAATGGTTCGCTCCGGCGGACAAAGACGCCGAATAAGTGAGGAGATGCCCTGACGAATGGAAAAAATTCTCACCCAGGAAAACCTGCTTTTCCTGCTCAAAGGCGCCGGCATTTCGCTGCTTTTAGCCCTGGGTGCTCTGCTGATCGGCATGGTAATCGGTATCCTGCTGGCAGCCGGCCGTCTTTCCAAGGTTAAAATTCTCAACTGGCTTTGCAGCATATATGTAGAAATCTTCCGCGGTACGCCAATGCTTCTGCAGATCATGTTCTTCTATCTCGGCATTCCGGTTCTGATCCGGATGATTACCGGGGTAAGAGTTCGCATGGATGTGTATGCGGTGGCGCTGACCGCTCTGTCGCTCAACTCCGGTGCATATCAGTGTGAACTGTTCCGTTCCGGTATTCAGGGCGTTGACAAAGGACAGTGGGAAGCGTGCGAAACGCTCGGCATTTCCTACTGGCCGATGATGTTTCAGGTCATTCTGCCCCAGGCGTTCAAGCGCATCATTCCGCCTCTGGTTTCCGAGTTCATTACCCTGATCAAGGACAGTTCTCTGGCCAGCTGCATCGGTGCCGGCGAACTGATGCGCAACGCGCAGACGCTCGGTGCGCAGTACTATAACTATCTTGTTCCGCTAATCGTGGCCGGCATCATGTACCTGTTCATGACGCTGATCATCAGCTGGCTCTCAAGAAAGCTGGAAAGGAGGATGGCTGTAAGTGACTGATCCAAAAACAAACGAAGCGAAAGCTTCTGGCATCATGATCGATGCCTCCCATCTTTCCAAAAACTTCGGAAAGCTGCATGCGCTGCACGATGCTTCCCTTCAGGTCAAAAAAGGCGAAGTCGTCTGCCTGATCGGTCCTTCCGGTTCCGGCAAGTCGACGTTCCTTCGCTGCATTCACGGTCTGGAAACACCGGATGAAGGATCCGTTACTCTTGACGGCAAGCGCATGGATCCGAAAAACAAGGCGGAATACCGCGAGCTGCGCAATAAAATGGGTTTCGTTTTCCAGCACTTCAATCTGTTCCCGAACAAAACCGTTATCGACAACTGCAAGCTTGCCCAGACGACGGTTCTGAAGCGTTCGGATGAAGAAGCCGAAAAAGTGGCGCTCGAATATCTGGGAAAAGTCGGCCTGCTCGAAAAACGGGACAGCTATCCCAACCAGCTTTCCGGCGGACAGAAACAGCGTGTGGCGATCGCCCGAGCGCTGTGCATGAATCCGGAAATCATGCTTTTTGACGAACCGACTTCCGCTCTTGACCCGGAAATGATCAAGGAAGTACTGGAAGTTATGCAGGATCTGGCTGCCCAGGGCATGACCATGATCGTGGTTACCCACGAAATGGGCTTCGCCCGCAAAGTCGGCACCCGTGTTGTCTTCCTCGAATCCGGAAAGATCGTGGAAGAGGCGGATTCCGAAACATTCTTCACAAACCCGCAAAGTGAACGGGCAAAAGAGTTCCTGTCCAAAGTTTTCTATTCCTGATCAGGAACCGCCCTGCAGGAAAGGAATTTTATGAACATCAAGGATTTTCTGACTGAACAGTGGATGAACGACTATGAACGTCAGGCGCGTTTCAACATGACCGACACATCGGCTCTGCCGATGGGCATGGAGGAACTGCTGGCGTTTGAACCGGATCTTTTTAACGGTCTCGTTCTGGATTACGGATGGATTACCGGTGATCCCGCTCTTCGTCGGGAAATCCTTTCTTTATATGAAGACCAGCGCGAAGAAACGCTGACCATGACCAACGGGACGCTTCAGGCCAATGAACTGGTCATGAACATTTTGCTGAAAGCGGGCGATCATGTAGTGACCATCACGCCGGGCTACCAGCAGTTTTCCGATTATCCCCGCTGGCTTGGATGCACCGTCAGCGAACTGCCGCTCATTGAAGACGGCTGGACGCTCGACTGGATGGCGCTGGAAGAAGAATTTCAGAAGGGCACGCGCCTGATGGTGTTCGCCTCGCCGAACAATCCGACCGGGACCTGGCTCAATCGCGAAGAGGTCCTGCGTCTGCGCGATCTGGCGCGAAAATACGATGTCTGGATTCTTTGCGATGAAGTGTACCGGCAGTACGACGCGGACGAATGCGCCATGAGCGATGTGTATGAAAAAGGCGTCAGCACCGCTTCGCTTTCCAAGCTGTTCGGTCTGGCCGGCGTACGACTGGGATGGGTGAAAGCCTGCCCCGAACTCATCGCGCAGATTAATGTGTTCCGTGACTATACGCTGATCTGTGCCGGACCGCTTTCTGAAAAAGCGGCCTGGGCCGGTCTGCACCACCGTCAGGAAATACTCGAACGCTCCAAAAAGAAAATCGCCGAGAACAAGAAAATTCTGGCGAAGTGGCTGGAAAAATCTCCGTGGTTTTCCTGCCAGCTGCCGCGCAAGGGAACGGTTTCCTTTCTGAAACTTCCCGAAGGGCTGTCCAGCCGGGAATTTGCGAAAGGACTTCTGGAAGAAACCGGTATTTTCTTCGTTCCGGGCTGGTGCTTTGGAATGGATCAGTATGTCCGGCTTTCCCTGGGCCGGAATTTCGAAGATCTCGAAGGCGTTCTCGATCGGATCGATGTCTGGACCGCAAAGAAGATGCAGGAAAAAAAAGAGAAGCTGAGCACATCCGGGCAGTAAATCCGGCGTCCGGGTGAAGGGCGAAAGAAGTACGAAAATGGGAAAGAGAACCGTTCGCTTTCTATATCCGCTTTCTATATATAGTGGATATCGACATAGACTCGGATTGGACTTTTCTGAAGACCATAAATTTCCCATTGGACAGTTTTCGAAGACAAAAGCGCGCAGCCTGAAAATCCATCTGTACACATGTGGCGGCTTGAACAGCCGCTTTTTCTGTCGAACGAAAAAGAAAAATGAACCGGCTGAGCAGGCTCGCCGGTACAAAGAGAAGGGGATAATTCGGCAGTTTCCTGTCCAAAACGGTAGGATAGAACCGGATGCAGCCAGGTCGCCGGCCCAAGAGCAGGCGCCAGGAAGCCGTACAAACCGGCAGATGGAGGTCATCCAGAAATTTAAGGGGGTTGAACGATGCGCTACTACATCGCGGACTGTCATTTCTTTCACCGCTCGCTGCTGACCAAAATGGATCAGCGCGGGTTTGAGAGTGCAGAAGAGATGAATGAATATATGATTGAACGATGGAATCAGAAGGTAAAACGAAATGATGAAGTCGTAATTCTGGGGGATTTTTCGTGGGGAAACGGAGAGCAGACGAATGAACTGCTCGAACGGCTGAATGGCCGAAAATTTCTGATCAAGGGCAATCATGACCTGTATCTGAAAGATAAAACCTTTGATCCGAGTCATTTTGAATGGATCAAGGACTATGCGGAACTGCATGACAATCGAAGAAAGGTCGTTCTTTCGCACTATCCGATGATCTGCTACAACGGGCAGTATCGAACGGACGAGCAGGGAACGCCGACGACGTGGATGTTATATGGACATATTCATAACACCCACGATCAGGACAATCTGGATGTGTGCTGCGACTATATCGCCAGACAGACGCATGCCAGAATCGGAACCGGTGAAATCGCGCAGATTCCGTTGCAGATGATCAACTGCTTCTGCATGCGTTCGGACTATCAGCCGCTGAGTCTGGACGAATGGATTGAAACAGAAAAGAAGAGGAGAATGCCAAAAGCGGATTTGGCCGAAGTACTCCATGCGCAAGACGTATCCAGTAAATAAGAGGCGTACACAATATATAGAAAGGCGAAAAGCCGATTTCTGAGGGAAGAGACGCTCAGAAGGGATGAACGATACCGGCTTTTGATTGGCAAAAACGTATGACACTGACCGAACGAAAGCGTCTGCTCAAAAGCATGGACGGTGCGAAAAAGGATGAGCTGATCCTGACGTATTTCAAACGGATGGATAAGCAGGAAAAAGAACTGTTTGATCTCTATATCCAAGCCGTGGCGGAAGGTAAGGAACCACCTGACGCGAAAGCGAAAATCATAGATGTCAAAAAGGCTCGAACCAAGGCGGAGAAACTGATCGACCGGATGCTGGGCTGGAGAAGATGCCGCGGCGCGACCCGCACCAAAATGAAAAATGAGATGAAAAGCATTCTCAAAGAACTGCCCCTCATGCCAGAAGAAGCCGTAGAGTACGATCTCGCCTGCCAGACGTATCTGGAAATCGCCCGGCAGCTCTGTGTTGTGGATGAACGGTCTTACTACTGGAGCGGCTGTCTGGAAGAAATGAATCTGACCTGGACAGAGCTGTATCGAACCGCCTGTTCCATGTATATGGCCAGAGGAATTCGCGTCGAAACGTTTGAAAAGCTGTGCGATGCGATTTTGCTGATGGCAAACGGCGACTGGATCATTCAGGATGAACTGCTCGACGTTCTGATGGGTTATATCCGAAACGGCGATCTGCGCTTTGATCTGATCGACGACTACGATCAGAAAATTCGTGCGCTCCATGCCGAAGACAGTGCCCAGATTCAAAAGAACCGAAAGCGGATCGATCTGTACGAACATTTTTATATTCGTCTGATGGAAGCCGACGGCCAGAAAGAAGCCGCTCTCGCTCAGGTGCGCGCCTGGGAAGGCAGCGAGCGGCATAGCGAAATCCGGCGCCTGCTCGAAACGGCGGCGCGGGAAAAAAAGCGCGAAGAAGAAGAACGCTTTGCAAGTCTGGCAAGGGAAAAGGAAGACGAAAGCGATTGAACCCACAGACCGGGAAAACGAACAGCGGTCATTCTGCATGAAAACGCATACAGGATGACCGCTTTTTTTACGACGTATTTGGTAAACTAAAAAAGAAATAAACTCCCCGTTCGGGCTAAAAGGGGAGCCCGTTTCAAATGAGAAAGGAAATATTGGGATGAAAAAATATACCTCGCGTCTGCTTGCGGCTCTGGTCAGCGCAGCGATGCTGCCGCTTCCTTCTGCACCCGTGCTCGCTGTGGAAACGCCGGAAGCAGAGCCGGAAACAGATCGTTATGAAATCTATCCGATTCCGCATTCCGTGGAATATCCTGCATCGGACAAGTTCACCGTTTCAAACGAGGTGAACGTTGTCTATGAAAATGATATTGATCAGTACACCAAAGACTATCTTCAGGAAATTCTGAAAGAAAACGGACTGACCGCCACAACCGGAAGTGAAGCTGTGAGCGGAAAGACGAACATTCTTCTGGGCGTTCATGATTCCAACGGTGCCGCTGATGCCTGGTTTGATGCCAACGAACAGCTGAGTGCCGATCTGTTTGAAAAGACCGACGCCTACGCGCTTGATGTCGATCAGGATGGAAACACGAGTGTAATTGCGATTGTGGGCAAGGACACCGATGCTGCTTTTTACGGTCTGTCCTCGCTGGAAATGATGTTCTCTTCCTTTGAAGGCAATCAGCTTAAGGAAGTATCGATTGAAGACTATGCCGATAAGGAACTGCGCGGATTTATCGAAGGCTTTTACGGCGGATTCAGCTACGAAGGCCGCGAGACGCAGATTCGCTTTCTGCGCAAGGTAAAAGGCAATATGTATGTCTTCGCGTCCAAGACCGACCCGTATCACGGCGGTTCAAACTGGCAAGCGCAGTATCCGCAGGAAGAGCTCAATCAGATTAAGCACCTTGTCGATGTGGCCAAAGCCAGCAAGGTTCGCTATGCGTGGTCGTTCCATGCCGGAAAATCGGCCTTTTTAAACGGTGCTTCGCCGCAAAGAGACAGTGCAAACTACGGTGTATATCAGGAGCGGCTGGCTGCACTGCTTGCAAAATTCCAGCAGCTGTATGACATCGGCGTACGCGATTTCCACATTTTGAACGATGACTACAACAGCGGAGCCCCCGCGGATATCGCGCTCTTTCTGAACGATGTAAACGCCTGGCTGAAAGCAAAGGGTGACTGCGGACCGCTGGTTTACTGCCCGATCAACTACAACCGGACCTGGGCAGCGGAAGCCACAGTTACCAATGAGCTGAACGCCTATAAAAATAATCTCGACGACGATATTCTTCTGTACTGGACAGGAGAACGCGTAAACTGCCCAGTAACGCAGACGGATATTGACTGGGTCTACGAACGATCCGGTCATGAAATCGTCAACTGGCTCAACTATCCGTGCTCCGAGCACGATAAAGCCGGTATTTATCTCGGCAATATCGATTTTTATTTCTCGACCGCCGATAATCTCCAGCATACAAAAGGTCTGATGTCCAATCCGGTCAATTATCCGGAAGCGAATAAGGTCGCTTATTTCCAGCTTATGAGCTGGCTGTGGAATACGCAGAACTTTTCCGAGAACGTCGATACGATCTGGAAAAACAGCTTTAAGTACATCGAACCGGAAGTGGCAGACAGCTATGCGGTTGTGGCAAGACATCTGTCGAACTGTCCCGATTCCGGACGCTATCCAGGCGGTTTCCCGGAATCGGAAGATCTTAAAGAAAGTCTGGAAGCGCTTCAGAACAGACTGAACAGCGGAGTCCCCGCAGAGGATTCTGAAGAGTTTGCGGCCGTGTATGACGAGTTCAAGGCCATTACGGCAGCCGTTGCCGATATGAAAGCCAACGGAAGCGAAGCACTTCTTTCGGATCTGAATCCGTGGCTCAATTCGCTCGACGCGGTGGCGAAAGCCGGCATCGCGGCCATGGATGCCTATACGGCGTTCAGCGCAGGCGATATGGAAAACGCCTGGATTCACCTCAGCAAAGCCAACGAAGAATTCGCCAAATGGGACGATAACAGTCCGCGCGAATATGCCGATAAGACGGCTAAGGGCGGATCGAAGCGGCTCTATCCGTTTGTGAAGAATCTGCTGACGAAAATGTCCAATGAAATCCTGCTCAACCTGAATCCGGACTACGACGGCTTTACGCCTTCTGTAATTTCCAGCTTTGGAGAAAACACCAATACGCAAAAAATGATCGACGGCGATGAAACGACGTTTGCTTCCTGGAATAGTGTGCAGACCGCTGGTGACTACTATGGTCTCGATTTAGGCCGTATGCTGAATATCCATGATGTGGAAATTATTCAGGGCGAAACGGATACGCATCATGACCGCTTCCACGAATCCACTCTTGAATACTCTGCAGACGGCGAAAATTGGACACCGATTGAAGAAAATATCAACGAAAGCCGTATCGTACGCAAAAATCTGGATGTTCGCGCCCGCTACATTCGACTTCGCGTTACTGGATTTACAGACCCGAACAACCCGAACAAGCACGATTTCTGGACCCGCGTTCGCGAGTTCACGGTAAATAAGTCCGCTAACACCCCTGCACAAATTTATTCGACGCAGGAAAATGCCGGTTCAGCTTCGATTGAATCGACAGACAGCACAGTCACACTGAAAACAAATTCCGCTTTGACTCTTGAGGCGGGTCAGTCCATCGGTGTGAAACTGACCGATCCGATCTTCATTTCCGCCTTGCAGGCTGCACAGGCCCCATCGGGCTGCGTCCTGGAATACTCGCTGGATGGTACAACCTGGAGCAGTGAGACGATTTCCGGACGAGAGACCGTTCGTTTTGCGCGGGTACGAAATGCTTCTGATGCGGCAGTTGTGCTTCCAGCTGATTTTGCCCTGAACCTGATGAAAACAACGGGTGTGGTTCCGACGGTTACTTCCGATTTACCGCTCAAAGAGGGCTCCTGGTCTGCTTTGACCGACGGCAATTTGACGACGTATGCATGGACAAGCGTCAATCAGGCGGCTGGGCAGAGTATCATGATTGATCTGGGCCGCGAACTGCCGTTTAACGCGCTTTCGATTTATATGGCCGAAAATCGCCCGCGTCTTTACCATGGTGATATTTCGGTTTCCGCCAATGGAACAGACTGGAAAAAAGTCATGACTGTCAATGCCGCGGATGACAAGACCGTAATTGACAGCGCACTGCGCTACCAGCGTACAGAAGGTGACGGCTCGCGGATTCGTTACATTCGAATCGATGTTACGGACAGTGCCAAAGAGGAAGCAACGGAGCAGTCAGCCTACCTGAAACTGCATGAGATTTTACTCAATGATGCACCGCTTCCGGAAGACGTTCCGTCTCTGTTTACAGGTACGGAAGAAAATATGCAGCTTGCGGCAGACAACGATCTGACAACATGCTTTGAACCGAAATCGCCGGCAGGATCCTTTGAGTATGTCATTCCCGAAAAGAACGAGCTGCCTTGCCTGACTATCGTGCAGGACGCGGAAAACTTCTCCAATGCGGCTGTTAAAGTCCTCTATGAAGGAGATGAAGAGTGGACAGATCTGGGAACTCTGGAAAAATCGGTGAACCGCTTTGCGCTCGATGGTACAAAGAAAGCCCTTCGTGTGCGTGTAAACTGGAGCTCCGATCAGCCAAAACCAAAAATCTACGAGATCGTGATGACCGGGGACACCGCAGAAAAGTCTCAGCTCAGCACAGTGCTGACTGAAGCCAAAGGAATCAAACTTTCCGACTACGCACTTGAAGGCCAGGCGTTGGAGCAGTGGACTAGTCAGATCCGCGCTGCGCAGACCGTTTATAACAATACGAATGCTGATCAGGCTGCAGTAAATGCGGCCGCTAAAGATCTGAATCACGCGGTTCTGGCTTTACGCCTTGTCCCAGCTACGGAAAAAATCGAAGATTTAAATCGCTGAGCCGCTGATGTTGTGAAGAAACGGCAAGCAGAAACTTAATCCTGTTTTACGCGAAAGCGCAGTGACCGATTGACCGGTGTCACTGCGCTTTTAATGTCGCAGAAAAAATTCTTTCAGGAAGGCGAATTGCAGGTTTCCGCATTTACAAAAACGGAAATAGTAAATGAAATCTGCTTAATGTTTCCTAAAAAATGCGATTCATTCATGAACAATAGAGAAAACACAGTTCGAATACGTATGAGGCGTTAGAAAATATAAATCAGAAAACGAAAGGGAGAAAATTCATGAATTGTGAAAAGCGGGAAGCCGCTGAAAAATTAAAACAAATTTCGGACTTCTGTATTGCCAAGGCGGGAAAAACAGGAACGGGTGGAGGGTTTCTCCCGTTCTGGATGCACGCGCTCGATACTGCAGGGGTTTTGAAGAAGCTGTTTGAAGAACGAATCCCACAAAATGTAAAGGATAGCTTTACTGAAGCCTGCGGATCCGCCGAGAAAGCCTCAGCCTATTTTGCTTTCCTCGGACTGGTGCACGATCTTGGAAAAGTTACATCGTCTTTTCAGGCTCAGATCTACCAAGCGGGAAAATTCTCGTTTTCTTTCCCTGTTTCCTTTCTGGACACGCTTCAGTACGGATCGGATGGGCGAAAAGCACCTCATTCTCGGCTTGGGGAAATCATTCTGCGTTATGAGGGCTTTTCGGAAGCCGCCGCTTCGGTCGTTGGGGCCCATCATGGAAGAACACAGGAACCTGAACAGGACTGGAAACCGGATCGGCTGCCGTACGAGCTGCGCAACGATTTGAGGGGAGATGCCGGGCAGGAAGCGTTCTGGACTTCGCTGTGGGAAGAATTGATTCAAATTTTTTTGGAAGTGTCCGACTTTAAAAGTCCCGAAGATCTTCCAAATCTTGATTGTGCTCATCTTATGGTCGTTGCCGGACTGCTGTCCCAGGCGGACTGGATCGCTTCAAATACGGCGTACTTTCCGTTGGTGAACTGTTTTGAGGAAGCCAATCTGCGCTGCTATCCCGAGCGCGTGGAAAAAGGATGGGAAAAAGCTGCACTTCCTTCCCGATGGTTGTGCCAGAATGCGCATTCTTTCGAGAAAATGTTCGGATTTGTACCGAGACCATTTCAGAGTGAGCTGCTCCGATTTCTGGAGGAGGTGAAAGATCCCGGCTTGATTCTTATTGAAGCGCCAATGGGACTTGGAAAAACGGAAGCGGCACTGATGGCCGCCGATCAGCTGAGTCGACGCTTAAAAACGGGAGGCGTTTTTGTGGGGCTTCCAACGCAGGCGACAGCAAATGGTCTTTTACCGCGTTTTGCCGAATGGTCTGCCAAAGAAGCAGAAAATTCTTCCGTAACCTTTCGGCTGTCTCATGCCGCCGCACAGCTGAATGCGTTTTACAACAGCCTGCCGGGGGCTGATTCCTGCCCGGTCGGAGAAGATGAATTACCGGGAGCTGAAAATAAAAAGAAAGTATCGTTATACATTCATCCCTGGATGAACAGTGCGCGGCTCGCTTTATTCTCAGATTTTGTGATCGGCACAGTGGATCAGGCACTGATGGCGGGATTGGATCACCGGTATGTCGCTTTGCGCCACGCGGGTCTTGCTGGAAAAATACTGATTCTTGATGAAGTCCATTCCTACGACACGTATATGTCTCAGTTTATGGACAGACTGCTGGAGTGGATGGGGGCTTATAAGGCGCCGGTGATTTTACTTTCTGCAACTCTGGCTCCATTGCAGCGCGATAAACTGGCAGCTGCCTATTTGAAGGGACGCGGCTTGAAAAAAGCATCCATCCGAAAAGAGCTGGCAGATTTACCGGAAACAGGCTATCCGTGCCTGACGTGGGCAGATGGTCAGAAGGTTTACAGAGAAACCCTGCCTTATTCTGGCACCCATACCCGCGTAACGGTTGAAACGGCTGTCTGTCAGAACCTTCAGCAGGAACTGGAAAAGACTGACGAAGCCTTGAGACTTCATCTGAAGGATGGAGGATGTGCGGGAATGGTGGTGAATACAGTACGAACAGCACAGGAAGTCTATTCGTATGTGAAAGATCACTTGGAAGGAAATGTTTTTCTTATCCATTCGGGTTTTACCGGAACGGATCGTCGAAAGAAGGAACAGTGGGTTCTGGAACGGGCAGGAAAAGCCTCTACAGCAGAACAGCGAGATCGGGTGATCATAATTGGAACACAGGTGATCGAACAGTCACTGGATATAGATTTTGATTATCTGATTTCAGAACTTGCACCTATGGATCTTCTTCTCCAGAGAATTGGACGCCTGCATCGACATGCCTTCCGTCTTCGACCAAAGTCGGTTGCTGCTCCTGAAGTGCTGATTTTAAAACCAGAATCCGTTACCGACAGAACGATGCAAACCGTATATTCGGAGTGGCTTCTGGATCGAACACAGAAATGTCTGCCTGCTGCCATTACGATTCCGGACGACATTCCTGATCTTGTTAACGAGACATATGCGGAACCGGATCCGTCCCGGCTTACAGCTGAAGAAAAAGAACTTTACGAGAAGCGCCGTATTCTCATAACTGCGCAAAGCTTTAAAGCGGATGCTCATACCCTGAATTCGCCGCAGACAGGAAGAATGTCGCATCTGGGTCTGGATGGTTTGATGAGATCGCAGACAATTCACAGCCTGAGTACAGCGGAGAACTCAGTTCGCGATATCGAACCGTCTTTACAGGTAATTTTGCTGAAAGAAGAAAATGGTGGAATTAAATCGGCGGATTCCGAACTGTTTTCGGGACTGTGGAAACTTGGGGAATGTCCGAAAGCGTTACATGAAGCAGAAATTCTGGCAAAAAGGGTACGGATTCCTGGAGTGTACAGCCTGGATGAGGCCGAAGCGGAGATCAGAAGCCGGATGCAGACGAACGGAATCAAACTTCCGGAGTCATTGCAAGGAGAGATGCATCTTCGGATTGATTCCAATGGCACATTTGAGCTGCAGGGCTGTTCCTATCGCTATTCATGGGAGAAAGGGATAGAAAAGCTGAGTGTAGAAGATCCAGTTCAAACTGAAGAAAGACACGAATAGGAAGAAATCCAGATGAACTGGGATGGATTGAACTGAGTATAATGGGAATGCCTGACTGTTCGTTGCTGACCCGACTTCTCGGGTGTGATCCAATAGAGATTGACGAAATCAGATCAGGAATATTTTGTATCCCCGCTGAGCGGGGCTGGCGGAGCAATCCGCCTTTTTTCGTATATAGAGATGGAACGTAAAGGCAAAACCTGTTTTTCAAAAGACATAGTAAGTGGAATCATCCGTTAAATAATGGCAGATCCATTGCACTTTTTATAATATGGTTAAAAAGACATAAAAAATGTCGCATTCAATAAACCGAAAGCAAGAATGCAAAAGAAGTCTGGAAGTATTTTGATTCATAAAAAAGGATGGGTTGGACGAATATTGTTATGATTTTGATCTTATTTATTCATCAATTTCTATATTTCTTGATATAAGCAAAAAGAAGAGTAAGGTGAACTTAACAGTACAGATCTGCTGCATAGATCAGTGCTTGGAAAGGAGAAAAAAGTGGAAAGTAAGTTCAATTTGTTGGATGAACCATGGGTACTGGTGCGCAAACCGGATGAAACAGTGGAAACCGTAAGCCTGACCGAAGCCTTACTTAATGCGCAGACGTATCTGGATCTGGCAGGCGAAACTCGAACGCAGGATGCAGCTGTTCTTCGTCTGCTTGTTGCCATTGTTCATAAAGTCATTCTCGAGAACGACTTGGATGGAGTGCCGAGTCTTCTTGAAGATCCGGATGAATGTTATGACCGATGGGACGAAGTCTGGTCTTTGGGACATCTTCCTGCAGCATCCATTCAGAAATATCTTGAAGCCAACAGAGATAATTTCTGGCTTATAGATGAGAAAAACCCTTTTATGCAAAGTTTAAAAGCCAAACATGGAACTCATTACGGAGCCTCAAAGCTATTTGGAGATTTATCGGAATCGGCAAACAAACTAAGATTATTTCCTGCCCGCGCGTTATCAGGAAAACAGAGTATGAGTTTTGGCGAAGCTGCTCGGTGGGTTCCAACCTTGCTGGCCTATGATGATACGAGTGGAAAATCAAAATCTAAGTCGAGCGATAAAGAAGCACCCGGAGTTGGGTGGCTGGGAAAGATCGGCCAAATATATGCGAAAGGCAGGAATTTGTTTGAAACACTCATGCTTAATTGTGTTCTTGTCCAGTCTAATGGAGAGGTTTATCCTCCAGACCATTTGAGCTGGGAAGAAAACCAGGAAAGATGGGAGGAACGTCACAAAGTCCCGCAGCCGGAAGATTTTGGTTCACTGATGACACTTAGATCTAGACTGATATTACTGGAATCAAATAAAAATGAGATTACTGGATACGGGCTTCTTGGCGGAGAGTTTTTCGATCAGGAGGATTGCTTTGCTGAACCGTTCACTGTGTGGTGGCCTTTGAAAAAAGGAAAGTTAAACGTATTTCTGCCAAAACATCATTCTGTCACAAGGCAGCTGTGGAGAGACTTTTCTTCGATTTTCGTTTTATCTCCAGAAAATGAAACTGTTAGGCCTGGCATAGTGGAGTGGATTGATCGCCTGATTAAAGCAAAGGCATTGCCGTCAGGATATCTTGTGAGGTTTGAAGCCCCCTATGTCACCTATGGGAAACAGAATTCCGCTATTACGAGTATTAGCAGCCAGAATTTGACTGTATGTACTGGCATCTTTGACGTTATGGGTTCTGCTTGGGTCAAAGAAATACAGTCTCAAATTACGAAAATCGATAAAATTGCTGCCTGTGCTGGATATTTCTATGCAGATATTGCAGAAGCAAGAGGCGGAAAAAAAGAAATGCGGGATGAAGAGAAGGCCAGAGGTACCTCAGAAGTGTATGCGATGCTTGATCAGCCGTTTACATCCTGGGTCAGCAGTATTGATCCGGTCCATGATAATCAGGAAAAGACGATGAAAGCCAAGGCGGATGAGTGGATTCATGAAGCCGCTGTACTTCTGACACGTTTCCGCCAAAAGAAAATCGAACGCTCTATGAATCTGGCCGATCCCGGGTCCGTTTTCGGCCGCGTGATTAAAGAACAGGAGAGCGGTAAAGACAGAAACATATCCATATTAGAAGCTGATCAGCGGTTTGCTGGCCAAATTCGAAAATATTTTCCGGATATGAAGCTTTTTGGCCGCAAGAAAGAAGGTGTCGATGCAAATGATGAACAGGAATGAGCAGGCGGACCGGGCTTATATCGCAGTGAGCCGTCAGATCCAGGAGCTCGAAAAGATCAGAGGTACAGGGGAGGAAAAAGCACTGCTGGCAAACTTGCGAAGAGCGGCTGGGAAAAGTCCTGCTGAAGTGCCAGAAGTGTGGGGGGCAATACTCAGTAATCTGGATACAGAAGAACCAAGCCGCCGTTCCCTTACTCCGGAGGAGAATGCAACATTCCTTGCGCTGACTTTGTACGCGATTGCTTCCCAGGGGAGAGACAGCAAAGGTCATGAAGTACAGCAAAACGGAATTAGCCTTGGTAAGGCGGCCGGTCTTGTTGTACGCAAGGATGCTGAAAAACTGAAAAGCATGCAGTCCCGAATGAAAAGCGTGCTCGCCAGCCGATACTATCCTGAAATCGGAGTAAAGCTTCGAACGTTGATCCCGCTGCTTACAGCGGACAGCGGACTGGATTTTCCGATGCTGGCTAAAGATTTAGTCTTCCTGAGTGATCCCCATACAAAATCGCGCGTTGCCATCTTCTGGGCAAGAGGATTTGTCAATGCAATGAATTCAGGCAAGAAAACGGAAGGCGAAACAGCGGAATAAAACTGAGTCGGGCAATGCCTCTGAAACAAGGCAGCCCGGATAATGGAGGAAAAAATGCAGAAGAAAAACATTTATGTTGATATCAACATCATTCAGACGGTCCCAGCAAGCAACATTAACCGGGACGATACCGGTTCCCCAAAAACGTGCATTTACGGGGGAGTGACCCGCGCGCGGGTATCCAGTCAGGCCTGGAAAAGAGCAGTGCGTCTGGCATTCAAAGACATGCTTCCTGAAGAAGCGGTCGGCGTAAGAACCAAGAAAATTGTGGGAATGGTAGAAGAGGAACTGAAAAAGATCAAACCGGATCTGACTGATAAAGAGCTCGAAAAGAAAGCCATGACTGCGCTGTCTAACGCCGGATTGAAAATCAAAAATGCACAGGCACGTACAGACGCACTGATGCTTATGAGTAAAAAGCAAGCGCAGAAACTTGCGGAACTGATCGCGGAAGATGAAACCGATAAAAAAGCGTATAAAGCGGCGCTGGCGAATGAACCGAGTGTGGATATGGCACTTTTCGGCCGTATGGTTGCTTCTGACCCAAGTCTGAATTACGACGCTGCTTGTCAGGTTGCGCATGCAGTATCAACCCATGAAGTTCAGACTGAATTCGATTATTTCACTGCTGTGGATGACCTGAGTTCTGATGATACTGCAGGGGCAGGCCATCTGGGAGTAGGGGAATTTAATTCTTCGACCCTCTATCGCTACGCTACAGTGAGTTGCGGAGAGCTTTATCGCAGCCTTGGACAGGCAACGCCGGAAGTGGTCAGTGCTTTTGCAAAAGCATTCATTACATCTATGCCAACAGGCAAGCAAAACTCGTACGCTAATGACACTCTTCCAGATGGTGTATATATCGCTGTCAGAACGGATCGCCCAGTTTCTCTTGTTCCTGCATTCGAGAGTCCAGTGCTTCCGTCGGATCAGGGATATGTCCGTCGATCTCTGGAAAAAATGGCGTCCTATGCTTCAGATTGTGAAGCGTTTGTAGACGAGCCAGCCGCTTCCTTCGTGATTGGCAAAGGTCTGGAAGATCTTGGTAAGCCTGCCCGTCTTTCAGATGCGCTTGAACAGCTGCGTAAAACCGTTGCTGATCTGCTCTCTGACGGAGAACAGTAATGCCTACCCTCCTTTTGCGTCTTACTGCCCCGCTTCAGAGCTGGGGGTCGGATTCAAAATTCGAGACTCGGTATACCGAAAACGCACCTACCAAAAGCGGCTTGGTAGGGATGATTGCGGCGGCTTTTGGACGCCGTCGCGACGAATCGTTGGAAGATCTGACAGCTTTAAAGTACGGAATACGGACAGATCAGCCAGGCGAAGTGCTGGAAGATTTTCATACCGCGCGTAAAGATGCAAAAACTCCCTATATTACTCGACGATATTATTTATGCGATGCAGTTTTTGTCGGAGGCATTGAAGCTGAAGACAGAACGAAACTCGAAGATATCGAAGATGCTCTGAAGCATCCGGAATTTCCTCTTTTTCTTGGACGTCGATCCTGTCCGCCAGATCCAAAGCTTATTTTGGGGATTGTTGACAGTCCTCTTCGCGAGGCACTGGAAAACTATCCTCTTCAAGGACGCCAGCGGCCTTCTTATCGCCCTTTGATTCAGCTGGAAGGAACCGGCGAAAATGGATTCAGACGTATTATGGATGATCCCGTTTCCTACAACCCAAAAAGAAGAGAGTATCGATCCAGACTCGTCTCCAAATATCCGCTGCCTGGACTTGCGAAGATGAATCTTTCCAAAAATAACGATGCGCGGGAAGAGCACGATCCATTTGCAGAACTGGAGGAAATACGAGAATGATTCTTACACGAGTAAAACTTGATACGGGTCTTCGTAAAACCCTGAAAGCTTTGTCGAATCCGAATGTTTTTCATGGCGCTGTTGAACTTAGCCAGACGGGAAATAGAGATAGGCTCTTATGGAGAGTCGATATCCTGAAAAAACAGTATTATCTGCTGATTTTGAGTCGACGACCGCTTGATGGTCGAGTACTCGCTGACCAGTTTTGTCGTTCCGACTCGGACGTGGAGTCGAAAGACTATTCTCTTCTTCTTGACCGAGTGACAGAAGGATCAAAATGGAGATTTAAACTGGCTGCTAATCCAACTTTTTCTGTACCGCAAGATAAAGGGAGAGAGAGAGGAAAGGTAGTGTCTCCTTTTCGTCGTGAGGATCAGCTGAACTGGCTTAAAAAACACGCAGAAAAAAATGGATTCACTCTTGAGGAAGGACAGTATGATGTTGCGGCTGTGCGTCAGTTAAGAATAAAGAAATATGGGCAGAAAAGTGCTGCAGCTCTTCAGGAAGTGGTGTACGAAGGTATGCTCACCGTGAGCGATCCAGAAAAGCTAAAACTGGCTTTAGTTAATGGAATTGGTCGCGGCAAAGCGTATGGAATGGGCCTGATGACGCTGGTTTCCTGTCATGGCTGAATCAGAGCACCAAAGCAGGTTTCCGGGAGCGGATAAACCCGCTCTTCGGGAACTGCCGGCAATTAAAGACCGTCTGACTTTCATTTATCTGGAAAAGGCGAAAATATCCCGCAAGGATAGTGCGTTTATTTCAACAGATCAGGAAGGATTTGTGCTCATTCCGGCACACTCTTTCCTGGTCGTTCTTTGCGGACCAGGAACTTCAGTGACTCATCGGGCTATGGAATTGGCAGCGGAGGCTGGGGTAACTTTCGCCTGGGTGGGAGAAGGAAATCTTCGGTTTTACTGTCAGGGACGCCCGTTGACGGATGGAACGGCACTTTTGGTACGTCAGGCGAAATACGTCTCGACGCCTCGTCTTCATATCGAGGTTGTGCGAAAACTCTACTCTCTCCGATATCCCGATGAAGATTTAACTGGTCTAACCTTGCAGCAGCTTAGAGGAAAGGAAGGCAGCAGGATGCGTCGAACCTACCGTGAGCAGGCTCAACTATGGGGAGTGGAATGGAAAGGGAGACGTTATGACAAAGATGATTTCTCACAAGGCGATCCGGTAAATCGAGCGCTGTCGGTCGCAAATACCTGCCTTTATGCGCTGTGTCTTTCTGTTATCTACGCGATTGGTCTCGAACCGGGGCTTGGCTTTATTCATGTTGGACACCAGAAATCGTTAGTTTATGACATAGCTGATCTGTACAAAGCCGAGATAACGATTCCGTTGTCTTTTCGGATTGGCTCCAAGAATCCGCCCCATCTTGAAAGAGTTGTTCGGACGGAACTCAGAAAAGAGTTTGTTGCTCTGCATCTGATTGAACGCATCGTAGCGGATCTGAAATATGTTTTTGATGTGCAGGATTCTGAACTTCTGGAAGAAGAACCGCTTTGTCTTTGGGATAACCATCGTCCATGTAAAGAGGCTGGAATCCAGTATTTTCCTGCAGAAAAGATGCAAATGGAATAATCATATGCTCGTTATTGTTTTATCTGCAGTTCCGCCTTCAACTCGTGGAGATATTAGCAAGTGGCTGTTTGAAGTCCATCCTGGAGTTTATGTCGGTTCACCGTCCAGACAAGTAGGGGATAAGCTTTGGGAAAGAATTGAAAGGTCTATAGGCAGCGGGGCCGCTGTGATGATTCGATCGGATCGTTCAGAACAGGAATACGAGATAAAAACGCTCAATTCAGGTTGGAAAGTCGTCGATTTTGACGGTGTGAAGCTGATGAAGCGACCAGTAATAAAAAAATCGAAAAATGGGGCATCTGAGGCTGAAAAGAAGAGCTCAGACAGAAACGCTCCCAAAAAGCGGTTTCCCCAGGAATTTATCGTTCTGGATCTGGAAACGACAGGTCTTGATCCGCTCACGAATTCAATTCTTGAGATTGGGGCGCTGAAAATCAGCGGGGATCAGATAGTTGACTCTTTTCAGACGTTTATTTCTATTGAAGAAACGGTCCCCGAAAACATTAGAAAGCTGACAGGGATCACAGATGAAATGACAGCGCAGGGGATTTCTGAAGGGGAAGGATTGTATTATCTGGAAAAGTTTTGTGACGGTAAACCGCTCGTTGGCTATAACATTGATTTCGATATCAGCTTTTTGATTGCTGCAGGAAATCTATATGACTTATCTTTAAATGTAGAAAATCCTATAGATGTGTTAAAATATGCACGAAAACAACTTAGGGTTATAGAAAACCACAAGTTATCCACAGTCGCTTCACATTTTGGGATCAAATGTGAAACGACACATCGAGCTCTAAAAGATTGTGAAGTAATTCTATCTGTGCTTGAAAAAATGAAGAAAAATATTCTGATAGAGCAGACGGAGTAGGATATATAAAGCAGTCTTTTAGTGTTGTCCCCGCATCCGCGGGGGTGATCCCTTTGTCATATTCTTCACCTGAAAAAATAATGGGTTGTCCCCGCATCCGCGGGGGTGATCCTCTGTTCTTCGCATTCCTGAATCTTCTTCTTTGGTTGTCCCCGCATCCGCGGGGGTGATCCTCTTCTCGTTCATCTTTCCCCTCCTCCTCTTTCGTTGTCCCCGCATCCGCGGGGGTGATCCGTCGGATATCGGACGCGCTTTAGGAGTGACTCCGTTGTCCCCGCATCCGCGGGGGTGATCCTGTGATGTTCGTTATCAAATCCGAAGTCGTTGAGTTGTCCCCGCATCCGCGGGGGTGATCCCACGAGGGCGTCATGGGGAATTCCGTATGCTTTGTTGTCCCCGCATCCGCGGGGGTGATCCTACGGCCAAAAAGGCTATTCTTTC
>NZ_CAPAEZ010000011.1:0-45377 GCF_948576815.1 uncultured Allobaculum sp. | reverse complement strand
CGACAATAGCCGCAAGGCAAAGATAGGAAGTTGCCGAACATGAAGAATCCCCCGAGAGATAAAGGAGAAATCCGATATCTTTCGGGGGATTTTCTTTTTATTGTCTCGTCGGTTTCAACCTTCGAGCGGGTCGGATACTCGATTACGGCAACTGGAAGTCAGTCTGGGCAAGCTGACGAATACGGGTCTCGTCTTGCCCAGTCATGCCGTATCTGTGCCGCAATGGGCACTTCCTGCTCATAAAAACGGTCTCTCTTGGATACCGGATTGCTGCATGGGGCGTTTGCAGAGCGTATACAACGTGTACAGCTTGTACAGTTCGATCTGCTGCAAAGCTGTGTCCAGATAAGGCCTTAGCTAATCCGGAATGGGCGCTCCACAAAGCAAACGTTTTCTCTTCGCTAAACATCAAACGGGCGGTCCCGTTCTGTATCTGCCGTTTTACATGATCCTGTTTTATGGTAGTTTCCAGGTATAGCCGCTGGGCTTCGGCATCTTCATTTTCTTCCCGTTCGCAAAGAAAACCCCTGCGGTCCGGTTATGTCCGGTCAGCAGGGGTTTGGCGTTTCTTATGGAAAATCAGGCTTCAGGGGTTACGTGTTTCTCGTTCCATGAGTTGAGAAGATCTTTCAGAGATGGAATGGTGGAGAAGGTATCGATCGAGTAAACGAAGGCACAGTCGGTGTACAGATCCGAGCCGAGAACCAGATCCAGATCGTCGTAGTAGTAACGGGGGTCGATGATGGTAATCGATGAGAAATACGGAAGGAGATACTGGATCATGCTGTTGGCATAGGAATCCTTGAACAGCAGCAAAGTCCGATCGGTCTGGGCATCGGTATCGATCCGTATGCGGGACTGGTTGGCGCCCAGGAAAACCTGATACTGATCCTTGGTTTTCAGCGCATCCTTGTTATAGATCGAAGACGACTGCGTACCGTCCGCCCAGGTCACAATGTAGCCCGGGTTGTTTTTGGATACTGCGATTTCGATACGGTCTTCCAGACCGACGGATCCGGTTTTGGACGCGAGCGTTCCTTCGAACGTATCGGAAACCGGCATGCGATCGAAATCTTCGGGATTGGGCGCGATGCCCATGGAATTCAAAAGCTGAATCGACGCAATCGCCGCACCGAGAGAAGTCCAGTGATGGTCAGTTCGATAGTAGATGTATTCGTTTTTCTGATCGCTTAAGCCGGAGCGGACATCTACGCCGGCCGGTCCGTTCAGCGACGAATAGATCAGATCGAACGATGGATTCACATCGCGCGCCTGCGCATCGAGCGGCAGTTTCTGCGGCTGAATGGTGGCGGCAGATGGTGCTGTCAGCACGTAGCAGGGAATGCCCTGCAGGGAAGAAAACTGATTGATCGCATCCACGCTGGAGCGGATAAGATCTTCATTCGCCTCTTCCGGATTCGCGAGCAGCGCTCCTTTTCCGAGAAAAACAGAATTCAGCTCACGCTGACCGGACAGCTTTCGAATCAGATAGTTCGCGTGAAAAAACGTATTTCGGCCGGGAATCTGGTCCGTGAACCAGGTGTTCATTTCCTCGCCGGTTTTTCCGGTTTGCAGCGCATTCAGCGACCAGTCTGCACCCCGGGCCAGCGAACGGTTTTCAACATCGGAAAACGAGCGGTCGGGCTCAATGAGGGAAAGGACAAGCATTCCCGCCAGAAGAACGCTCATCGAGGGAACCAGATAGGGATTGGTTCTTTTCTTTTTCTTCATTGGGAAGTCTCCTTTCTAAAACGCCGCATAGAGGAAGGTCTGCGCCGTAGCGCTCACCAGGAACGATACGCAGATCAAAAAGACAAGGCACCAGCTGACGGTAACCAGAACCGAGCTGGCTTTCGGGAACAGGCGATGAACCAGACGGCCCAGATAGACGCTCAGACCCGAAGAAAGCACAATCGCAAGGATCAGCAGGAAAATGGACTGACAGAGCACAAACAGCGCGTCTGCGTCCGCAAAAGACGATACGCCGATAAAGAAGTAACGGCCGATGACGGAAAGTCCGCCAAGCAGCGTCGGCGAGAAGAAGAAGGTCCAGCCGATCAGCTGCGTCAGCACGAGATAAATATGACGAACCCAGTGCGGCATCTTCTCCATGAACTTGTTGATCCACTGGTTTTCCGCCAGAATCAGAGCGCCCTGATACAGTCCCCACACCAGGAACGGAAGGGTTGCTCCATGATACAGGCCGGTCAGTACCCACACCGTCAGGACGTTCAGAATCCAGCGCGTATGACTGACGCGGTTGCCGCCCATCGGAATGTAGACGTACTGCCGGAACCAGCTGGTCAGTGAAATGTGCCAGCGTCTCCAGAATTCCTGAACGGAAAGCGCCATGTACGGCAGGGAGAAGTTGGGATCGATCGTAAAGCCAAAAAGCGAACCGATGCCGCGAGCCATGCGGGAATAGCCGGAAAAATCGAAATAAAGCTGGAAAAAGTAGGCAAATCCATACAGCAGGGAACCGACCCAGCTCGTATTGCCGGCCAGGGCCGCAAAGATCAGAGCAAAGTTATCCGCAAGGATGACTTTACGAAAGAGCCCCTGTAAAAACAGCGTCATGCCGTCGAACGTCTTCTGTCTGGATGTCGGATGATCTTCAAGCTGTTCCTTCATTTTGGCATAATGGGCAATCGGTCCCATGTTAATGCGGCCAAAGAACGCGGCGAAGACACCGAATTCCACAAAGGAAGCCGGTGCTTCGGCTCTTCCGTAATAGACGTCAAACAGGCAGGACATGCAGGAGAACATGTAAAACGAAAGTCCCATCGGCATCAGAGACGGCAGGCGCGAAAGCGTTGGGCTTAAAAAGCCAAACCAGACGCCGATATAGCGATAGAACAGCACGATGAACAAATCCACGCCAATGGCTGTCCAGAGCATGATTTTGCTCGTGTGTTCGTCTTCGCTGGCGCCGATCGTATGGGCAGCTCCATAGTTCCAGAGCAGAATGATCAGAAGCGTAAGCAGAGACGTCAGACCGCCCCACGCGTAGAAGAGCAGGGAAACGATCAGAATGTAGAGATTGGCCAGGTGCGTACGGCTGACATAGCGATAGAGCAGCCAGACGACGGGCAGAAAGCCAAACAGAAAGGTCAGATCCGTAAATACCATAAATCCATCATCCTTCCTTTAAGGCCAGTTCAAACGTCGACTGGATCTGTTCCGGATGGTCGCCGGTATAGTAAAGTGCGTAGTTGTCCTGGACATCGACCAGGGCGTTTTCCATCAGGCCGGCCTGTTCAGGGGCATAGCCCGAATAAATGTCATGCTGGGTGGAGATGCGGGACTCGACCGCCTCTTCAAATTTCTGCGCCTGTTCCGGAGTGGAAAAACGTACGAGCACCAGTTCGCTGGCGGACATGGCGTCGTCCACACGGTACATGGCCGCATTCTCGAATTCATCCGGATTGAGATTGATGTAGCGGCGAATTTTTGACGCCGATACTTCCGGATAGACGGCGGAATCAAGCGTTTCGGTGAGTTTCGCCTGAACGGTTTCAAAAGGGACTTCGGAATGAATCTTTCCGCCAAAGAGCTGAAAACCGAACAGCGCAAGCAGCAGAACCAGAGCCGCGCCCTGTAAAAACAGATAGCGTCTGGATTTAGAGGAAGACTGAAAATGCATGGGCAGGCTCCTTTCGCTAAAACAAAAACAGGGAAAACAGTCCGTAAGGACTGAAAAAGGTCAGAATCCGCATCCAGTCCAAAGGGAAAAGGAAAGCGGAATTTCAGAAAGATCCAGAAGGTTAATTCATGCCGGCCATGATCATGTTCTGGGCCCATTCGGGGTAGAAGCTGGTCAGAAAGTGAATGCCGTCGCGTTCATAAATGTTCGCGTGCCCGCCTTCGCTGAGGGAATCGTTATCCACATACGTCCAGCCGCGGCGTTCGCACATTTCCCTGATCTGCCGGTTGTAATCATCGATCTTCGTCCAGCGCGGATTCTGTTCTGTCTGTTCTGGAGAAGCGGAAATGATCGAGTTGATAATGATCTGCGTATTGGGAGAAACCGCGAGAATCTTATCGATGTTTTCTTCATAAATTTCGGCATAGCCGTTGTCGCCGCGATCCGCGCCGACATTGAGTTCCATATCGTTTACGCCATAGGAAAAGTAAATTTTCTGCGGCTGAACCTGAGCAATCTGATCCACAAAATCGGGAATGTTCAAAATCGTATCGCCGGCATGGGCGTCGACCTGTTCGGCGGGCAGGAAGCTGTACGCTTCAAAACCGTACATGCGGGAATCCCCAAGAAGCAGAGAATTGCCAAAAAGGGAGAAGATCGAGCTCTTCCCGGACTGAACGGCTGCCAGCATCCGCTCTCTTCGCCGTTCGGAAAGCGAAGAGGAGAGGTCCTTAGTATCTTTTGTCGCCTGCGCTTCGAGATAGTCGCGGCCGGCTTTCAGATCGCTGTTGGGACGCGATAAAAAGAAGACGGCAGTCCCGATCAGAATGCAGGCAGCCAGAAAGACGGGCAGACCAATTCTGGAAAAGCGGGAGCGGCTGGATTTTTTATCGGCAGCCGGTTTCTTTTTTTTCGTGCGCGCAGAAGGCGATGCCGCATTCTTATTCTGTCTCATACACACCTCATCAAAATCTATATCGACTGGAGTTTCTTTTAAATTCCAGATTTATACAAAACCAAAAAAATGGGAAACAAAAAGATGGCTGTTCGCCATAAATTTGCCGATTCCTGAACGGAAAGAACGGAAGGCGACGGGATAAGTTTGAAAAAGGCGCGCTTCCGTTTTCGCCAGAAACTTCTGTCGAAAAAAGAAACAGTCGCCAAAAAATTCGTATTCGCGTTCCTTGCTCATTATCGCATATTTCCAGGGACTTAGCCGTCCCGATACGGCAAAAAAGAGGGAAGCGCCTTCGGTTATCAAACGAAGGAACACATTCGCCAGACCAGTGGAAACTTCGTGCGCTTCCAGGCCGGTTCCGTTTGAGTGATCGGCTTTGAAATTGCCCGGAACTGTTGATTTCCTTATCGGATCTGGACAGCATGTACGCTCATTATAGGGGATCCGTACGGGAAAAGAAGGTCAATCTCCGGTTTTCTCCAATTCCCTTTCGAAAACGGGTAAAGCGCAGAACACCGTTCTCAGTACGGTTCCTGCGCGCTCGTCTGTACGGTCAGCTTGTAGTACGTGCGGGCGGTCAGCTTATAAATCAGATAGTAGACCAGCGAGAACACGGCGAAGCAGAGAATGGAGATCGTATAAAACAGACGATCCGGAATTCTTGTCATGCCCGTAAGAATCAGCCGCAAAATCGGCAGAGCGAACAGCGTATGGATCAAGGCCACATTTAAAGGCAGAAAGAACAGAATGCGCGTCTGCCGGGTAATCAGCCTGCGCAGTTCCTTTCGCTCAAAGCCGAGGTTTTGCAGGATCGTAAAGCGTCTTCGGTCTTCACTGCCTTCGGAAAGCTGCTTGTAGTACATGATCAGAATCACCGCAAGCATGAAGAAGGCACACATGTAAATGCCGAGCAGAAACAGCGCGTTAAAAAGCTCCATGACGTCACTTCGATAGGACGTCCGAAACTGACAGTTAACACGGAAGGCATCCGAGTAAACCGCTGGATCCAGCCGTTTCGCAAATTCTTCTTCCAGGTGCTGCTGGAGGACGGGAGCGTCCGCGCCGGGAAAATCGATCAGAACCTGCCAGCGCTGATTTTGCGAATCCATCGTTTCCGGAATATGTCCGGCGTAAAGATAGCGGGACATCAGATAGGCAGGGATAGTTCCTTCCAGCGTTTCGATCAGGCTGTCGTCTTCCACAATTTCATACATTGCCGCCATCGAATCGGATCCGGAAGCTTCTGTCGCGGCGCTGCTCAGCGGAATATACAGCTTCAGCGGGTCCGGCTGGACGGCTGTTTCGGTCAGCGCCAGCAGCTGACCGTCCTTAAGGGAAAGATGCGTTCCATTCATGCGATTCAGATCGTCAAGGTCGAGTATGGCCACATACTGGTCGGAAACATCGGCACAGAGCATCCATGCAGTGTGCAGGACGTGCACGGAAGACGCATCGATCGAAAGGTCCTGAAGAATGTCTTTGGAGTCCTGTTCAAGCTGCGTGCTGTCAAAAGCCAGCGGTTCTTCACTGAGCAGATCGATATCCACTTCGACAGGCGCAGGCATGACGGCCTGCACATTCATTTCCATGCCCGTCACCAGCGACAGTGTGGAGGACATGGTCACAATGAGCATGGTCGACAAAATAGCGATATTGGCCAGCGCCCATGCGTTTTTGCGCAGACGAAATTTCTGTATGGACAGCGAGACAAAATGGTCCGGCGTGTAATAAAACCGTTTCCACTTCTGAAGCAGGCTCAGAAACGCCTGAGCGCCATACAGAAAGGTGAGCCAGGTGCCGATAATGACGAGAAAGACCGCCGCAAAAAACAGGAAAAGCGCCGCACTTGGAGACTCGGTCAAAAGCGCAATGAGATAGCCGCTCACCAGACAGGCGAGCCCCGCCAGAGCGGCGATCCAGTGGGTCCGGCGGCCGCTTTGCGAGACGTGAGAGGCCTGCATGGATGCCAGCGGATCGCTGCTCCACAGCTGCAGAAACGACCACAGAAAAAGCGCCCCGTAACAGAAGGCGGTCCAGCAGCACAGACCGCGCAGGCCGAGCGGGGAAATGTGCAAAGACGTCAGAGGCAGCACTTCAATCATGCGGCAGATGAACAAATACAGAATCTGATCAAAGCTGACGCCAACGAGCAGAGAAGCCGGTACGGTCACCAGAGCAAACAGACCCAGCTGATAAAACAGAATGCGGTAGAGGTGGCGCTTCTCCATGCCAAGCACCATCATCAGGCCGTTCTGTTTCTGGTTGGCCGAAATCCAGGCGGAATTGAGATAGAAGAAAAGAATCAGAGTAAAAAAGATCAGAAGCGGCAGTTCGAGGAGGAGCATTTCCCGATACCAGGAAATGCCGTAAATCGGTGAGGCTGAAAACATCGGGTTTTCGATCATCGACAGGACGGAATACACCATGGCGCCCATAAGAATGCCGCCGCCCGCAAACGGGACGGAAAGCCTGTAGTTTTTCTGAATGAAGTGCAGGGCGAGATGGAGATAGAGACGTTTTTTCATAAACCGTGCTCCTGACGGTTCATTAAAAGCAGTGCGTCCGTAATTTTCTGGGCAAACTCGCTCTGGCTTTGCCCCCCGCGGTAAATCTGATGGAAAATGCGGCCGTCGCGAATGAACAGCACCCGGTTCGCAAAACTGGCGGCCATGGCGGAATGCGTCACCATGACGATCGTCTGGCCGCGCGCATGAAGCCGCTCAAACAGCTCAAGCAGCTGATGCGAGCTCGAAGAGTCGAGCGCGCCGGTCGGCTCATCCGCTAAAAGCAGATCGGGATTACAGATGAGGGCTCTGGCCGCTGCGGCCCGCTGTTTCTGTCCCCCGGAAATTTCAAAGGGGTATTTATTGAGGATGGACTGAATGCCAAGTTCATTGGCGATGGAGCGCATTTTTTCTTCCATTTGCGCCGGAGCTGTGCGGTTTAAAACAAGCGGAAGCAAAATGTTGTCGCGAAGGGTAAAGGTATCGAGCAGCGCGTAGTCCTGAAAGACAAAGCCGAGATGATTGCGGCGAAACGCGCTGCGCTTTTTGCGGAAAGGGAATAGAGATCTTCGCCATCGATCAAAACGCTTCCGCTCGTCGGAGCGTCGAGCCCGGCGAGAATATGGAGCAGCGTAGATTTTCCAGATCCGCTTTCGCCCATGATGGCGGTAAATTCGCCGCGCTCAATGGAAAAGCTGACATCCTGCAGCGCCAGCGTACTCAAAGAGGAAAAAGACGAACGATAAATTTTCTGAACATTGCGTACATCCAGTAAAGCCATGTCTTTCTCCTTTCTCTTCTGGACACCGGGCTGCCGCTTTCAGGCAGCTTTGGCTTTTTCCAGAGTCTTTCCTGCATGCAGACAGGCAAATAAGCAAATGCAATTATGCAAAAATGATTTTTCATTTAGGGGATCAGTCGCTGATCCAGGAGCTGACCGGGAAAGTCAGCCGCACATCCAGACCGCAGGGCCCCGGCAAAGGCGGTGCTGGTGAGCAAGCCGGTGCATTCGGATCCTGCCGACGGACAGTGCTGTCCACCCCTTCATCCAGATCTTCTTCCCCTTCGACATCGCTGTCGTCTTCGGGTGCATCGAGATAGACCAGCGGACAGCTGCGGTTTTCGAGTTCAATGGAAATGGAGAGCTGATCGCAGACTCCTTTGACCAGAAACAGGCCCAGACCGCTCGAAGCGGACATGTGCGTTCGGCCGTTTTCGCCGGTAAAGCCTTTTTCAAAGACGCGGGGCAGATCCGATTCTGGAATGCCCGGTCCTTCATCCCGGAGGATGCACGTTGCCCCCTCGGAAACGATCTGAATGACGGAAAAGTCCGGGGCGTATTTCAGGGCGTTGGACAGAAGCTGCTCAAAAATAAAGGTCGCCCACTTCTGATCGGTACACACTTTTTCGCCGCGCAGATCGGTTTCCAGACGGATGTGCCGCCGAATGAACATTACGGCGTTTTCCCGCAGAACGGGACGGATGATGGATTCGAGAGAATACCAGCCGATCTGAAAATCGCTGCCTTCCATGCGTACGTACGCCATGGCCAGCGAAATACAGGAATCGATGCGCTGGCATTCGTGGTCGAGCGCGTCCGCATGCAGCTCGGGCAGTTCGAGCTGCAGATGCAGAGCGGAAAGCGGCAGCTTGATCTGATGCGCCCACAAAGAAAAGTAGTCCTGCATTTCGGTACGCATCTTCTTTTCCTGCGTCGACTGCTTCTGCATTTTTTCTTTCTGGTCCGCCATCTTTTTCACGCAGGCGTCCACTTCGACTGGATAGAGCGAAGGGTCAAAATCTTCGGCCTGAAGCAGATGCCGGATGCGGTGCAGACGGCCTAAATAAAACCCGCACCAGATGATCAGAGCGATCGCACTGAGCATGAGATACAGAATGGCGGGTTCAACCGGCAGCTGATACAGCCACAGTAAAGCGGCCATTAAAAGGCCGCTGACCAGCCACGCGGCAAAGAGCAGACGGTTTTCGCGCAGCATGATTTTTAAGTAGTCCCAGTACTTGTGTTCCATAAATGCGCCTTTCTTCCTTTCTGCTCCATTTCCGTTTTGGCTTTTACTTTACGGCTTCCAGAACCCAGAAGCCTTTTTCGCGCAGCGGGCGTTCGACTTCAAAGCCGAGCGACTCCAGATAGTCCACAGCGCTCTGGGCGCCATGCTGCTTGCGGATGACAATATACAGCGTGCCGCCTTCCTTTAAGTGGTCATACGCCTGCGCAAACAGGGAATAGATGACGGTTTTGCCCGTACGAATCGGCGGATTGAGCACGATCGAGTCATACAGCGCGTCGTTGATGTGATCGGCTTCCATGATTGTTCCGTCAACGTGATTGGCTGCATAGTTTTCTCTGGCCAGATGGCAGGCCTGCGCGTTCGGATCGATCCCGGTAATTTTGCACGGGTGAAAGCGGGAAAGAATCACGCCGATCACGCCGATGCCGCAGCCCAGATCGAGGACGTTTTCCCCCAGATCGGCCGCACGGTGCTCAACAATGTACTCGCAGAGAATGCGCGTTCCGGTATCGAGCCTGTCCTTGGAAAAGACGCCGTCGGAAGAGAGAACGCGAAAGGACTGTCCATTCAGCTCAAAGGTAAACGGTGTTTCGGTGCGATCCAGATTCGGATCGTTTTCATAATAGTGAGACATAAAAATCTCCTTTCCATACGCCCTGTTCCTGGAAGAAGAGGGCTGAATTCAGCCGACTGAGAAGAAGATCGGACTTTGTTTTCAGTTTGGCGTCTTTTCGGGTAATTCTCAAAAATATCTGCCTGAGCAATACGGACTTTCCGCACGCCATGAGAAATGGAGAGGATCTTTTCGCATCCCGTACGTCCAGTATGACCAGAGAAACGAAAGAAAAGCGCCATTCTCTCAAAAAAGAAAGGATAGCCCGCAAAGCGCGGACTATCCTTGAAATTTCTTAACGACAGATGAACTAGTCCTGCGGACGGGTTACCTTGAAAATCTGGGCGCCCAGAGCCGGAAGCTGGACGTTGATGCGCCAGGGCTGGCCTTCGAGCGGGAGATGGAACGCGCGCAGAACCTGCGGCTGTTCGTTTTCAATGCGTCCGCCAAAGCGGGACCACTGCGTATTGATGACTTCCTGATACATGCCCTGGAACGGAACGCCGAACTGGAGCGTGTACGGGTTGGTGGAGAAGTTGATGATGAAGACGAAGACATCCTTCGAACCCTTGCGCATGAAGGAGAAGGTGTTGTGATCGGAATCATCGGCGTTGATCCACTGGAAGTTGGTCGGATCGTAGCCGTAGAAGAAGGCGTCGTTTTCGGTGCATACGCCGGTCATTTCCGCGAAGAAGCGTTCGAACGAAGAATGCATCGGGTACTTGCGCAGGAACCAGTCGCAACCTTTCTGCTCATCCCATTCGCGCAGCATGCCGAGCTCGTTGCCCATGAAGTTCAGCTTCTTGCCAGGATGTCCGAACATGTACGTGTACAGCGCGCGGGCCTGTGCGAACTTGTCTTCGTAGCTGCCCCACATCTTGTCGACGATGGTCGCTTTTCCGTGAACGACTTCATCGTGGCTGAGCGGCAGAATGAAGTGTTCGGAATAGAAGTATGCCATCGAGAAGGTGATGTCGTTGTGGTGCCATTTGCGGTAGATCGGGTCGAGCTTGAGATACTTGAGGGTATCGTTCATCCAGCCCAGGTCCCACTTGTAGTCAAAGCCAAGACCGCCGTCGAGAGTGGACTTACAGACGTTGGGGAAGTCGGTGGAGTCTTCCGCAATCAGCATGATCTTGCCCTGGTATTCGGAGTTCAGCATGTAGTTCATGCGCTTGATGAAGTCGGTCGCGCCTTTGTTTTCCCCCATCATCTTGTTGCCTTTCCAGAAAATGGCATTGGAGATGGCGTCCATGCGCAGACCGTCAAAATGGTATTCCTTCAGCCAGTAGTTGGCTGCGGACATGAGGAAGGAACGTACGGTTTCTTTCCAGAGGTCGAAGTTGGCGGTGCCCCATTCGGAGTTGGCGTCTTCGGGCTTGGAGTATTCATACAGCGGCGTGCCGTCAAAGCTGGCAAGCGCGTAGGCGTCTTTTACAAAGTGAACCGGTACGAAGTCCATGATGACGCCGATGCCGGCTTCGTGCAGACGGTTGACGAACTCTTTCAGTTCGATCGGGGTGCCGTAGCGGCTCGTTACCGCAAAGAACGCGGAAACCTGATAGCCCCAGGAACCGTCAAAGGGGAATTCGGAAAGCGGCATGACTTCCACATGAGAGAAATGGTACTTCTTGCAGTGCAGAATCAGCTCATCGACGATGTCGCCGTAATGAACGAAGAGCCCTTCTTCGTTCTGGCCCGGATCGTTTTCGAGTTCTTCGACACGAATGTTCTTGTCGCGCCAGCTGCCGACGTTCATTTCATAAATGGAGACGGGAGAATTAAACCCTTTGTTCCGGTTTTTCATCCATTCCTGGTCCGTCCAGCCGTCAAAGGCAAGGTCGGTGATAATCGAATCATGATCGGGACGCAGCTTGGCCTGGAAGGCAAACGGATCGATCTTGTTATTGATCTGACCGTTCTTGGACGTGATCTGATAGAGATAGGCTTCTCCCGGCTTCGCGTTTTTTACGGTAGCCGTCCAGACGCCGTTCTCATCCTTTTTCATTACATCTTCTGTTTCGTCCCAGCTGTTGAAGTCGCCGATGACCGAAACGGCTTTGGCATTGGGGGCATATACGCGAAAAGCGATCCCGTCGTCCGCGGCATGCGCACCGAAATATTCGTAGGCGTTCAGTTCCCGCCCCTGAAAAAAAGCGGTGAGATCCATGGTTTTCATAAATGTCCTTTCTCAATCGGCTATCGGACAGCCAAGGGCAGGCTGCCCGACCGATTTTGTATCTTTTCCTGATCATATTAATGAACGAAAAAGCCAAAATTCGGGAATTTGGCTTTTTATTAAGCGTTCTCTTTTTTGAATATTCTCTTGTTTATTGTAGCGGAAAATGAAGGAATGTGAAAAGAGACAACAAAAGGGATCTGCCGGTCTCAATGCGCCATAAAACATTTTTTAAGGGCTTTCAGACGGTTCGGGCCAGAGAGGTCAGGGGTTATCGGGCGTTCGAATTGACAGGATCTTTCTTCAGAGCATCCGCACTGGATTCCTGGCTGGAAAAACCGTTTTCTGCAGGGGATTCCAGAGACGGTCCCGGCATATTGTGGAGGCGCAAATCGGGATGATCGCTGGCGGCATCTTCGCGCAGAACCTGCTCGTATTCCGTAAGAATTTCATCGAGTTGGGCATACGTCGTGATTTTGGAAAGGCGATCCTTGTAGGCGTGGCTGCGCGGCAGCCCCTTGAGATACCAGCTGGCCAGACCGCGCATCTGCGACAGCGCCACCCTCTCGGGCAGATCTTCGCAAAGGTAGTGGGCATGACGCCGGCAGGCATCCATGCGCATGGACAGCGTGAACGGATGGGATGTCCCGTTAAAGTAGTCGGCGCATTCCTGAATCAGATACGGATTGCCGACCACGCCGCGGCCGATCATGACGCCGTCGCATCCGGTTTCTTCCATCATGCGGACGGCATCATCCACGCTCAGTACGTCACCGTTGCCGATGACCGGAATGGACACCGCGTCCTTGACCTTCTTAATCCAGGACCAGTCGGCTTTTCCTTCGTACATCTGGGCGCGTGTCCGGGCGTGCAGCGTAATTGCGCTGGCCCCGGCGGCTTCCATGGCTTTCGCCATTTCGACGCAGTTGATCGAGGACGAGTCAAAACCCAGACGCATTTTGACGGTGACCGGCTTCTGGACCGCATCCACGATAGCGCGCACGATCTGGCTGGCGTAATCGATGTCCTTCATTAGATAGCTGCCGGCTTTTGCCTTGATGACTTTGTTGACCGGGCACCCCATGTTGAAATCGATGATGTCGCAGTCGGTTTCCTGATCGAGAATTTTTGCCGCGTGAACGATCGTGTCGATATCGTGGCCGAAAATCTGAAAGGAAACCGGATGATCATCCGCTTCGCACGCCAACATGCGGCGGGTTCTGGCGGAATCGTAGTACAGAGCCTTGTCGGAAACCATTTCGTTGCAGACAAGCCCGGCTCCGAATTCACGCGCAATGCGCCGGAAGGCCCGCGTCGAAACGCCGGCCATCGGGGCGATGACGATTGGAGAGGGCAGCTCAATTTCCCGAATCTTCAGCGACATGGGACTCCAGTTCTTCGGTTTCTTCGAGATGCTTCTCGGTATCGTTGAGAATTTCACGCAGTTCGTGTTCGTTGAAGTGATACGTGCTGCTGCAGAAATTGCAGGTGACTTCGGCACCGTGGTCTTCTTCGATCATGGCTTTGATCTGATCGGGCGCTACAGTATGCAGCAGACCGGCGGTCTTTTCCTTCGAGCAGGTGCACTTGAAGGAAATCGGGATCGTTTCGAGCACTTCGGTATCGTCAAACAGGTCTTCGGCCAGAAGCGCCAGAGAGGCGTCATCGTAATCCTGAATGATGGCCGTCATCGGTTTAAGGCCGCTTAAAACGTGCTCGCAAATGCGGATATTGGTATCGTCCGCATCCGGCATCATCTGCAAAACGAGCGCGCCGGCAGCGAGCACTTTGCCTTCTTCGTTCATGCGAACGCCGACGCTGACCGCAGTCGGGGTCTGTTCACTCAGAGTGAAGTAGTAGGCGAAGTCCTGACCGATTTCTCCGTTCTGGAGTTCTACGGTGCCGGACCAGTTTTCCGACATCGAAAGGTCCTTGGTTACGGTCAGCGTACCTGGCAGACCGATCAGGCTGCCGGCGGTTACGTTGGGATCGCCGTCCAGGCCGGCTTCCGGGTTGTCGACAAAGCCGCGGACGGTACCGTCGGCCTGCGCATCAACGACGATGCTGCCCAGTTCGCCCTGGCCCTGGATGTTGATCGTTAACATTTCTTTTTCGCTTTTCAGCATGCTTCCCATGATGGAAGCGACAGAGAGCACACGACCAAGAACATCTGCGCTTGGCGTGCTCATGCGGAAGCGGTCCATCGCTTCCTGAACCAGATCGGTCGTCCGGTTAATATACAGGCGGACATGGCCGTCGAGAGCCATGGCTTTGACAAGAGAATCTTTCATGTCTGTACCTCTTTTCTATGCATTTTGTATCCGATTTTAAAACTTCGACTAAACGCGCCGGGCACGACGCGTTTTCGATTTCATGAAGCCTGTACGCATAAAATCGTATGTAAACCATACGGATTCAGACAGGCTTTTATATTTCTTTATTATAGTCAGTTTCTGCTAACACTCCGTTTGGAAAGCCTGATCGAGCCGCTAGGCGATACAGGGCATTTTTCAAACTGCAGGAAAGAAAAAGCACTCGCTTTCTCAGTCGAAAGGGAGTGCGATTTTTATAAAGAATGGAAAGCCCGAAGCTGCGGAACTAGTGCTTTTTGGTCAGCTCGTTGAGCGCTTCGTCCATGTCTTCCTGCGAAAGACCGCGATGCGCTTCCGGTTCGGAAGACGTCTGACCGCCGTCTTCTTTTGGAAGAGCGGGCAGCGCAGCATCAGAAGACGAATCGGAATGGCTTTCGTTCGCATCCGAAGAAGCCGCCGGTGCTGTTTCGGCCGGTGCCGGCTTTTCCGGCGCGTTTGGATCGGTAAGCGTTCCGTAGTTCATCAGGTTGTTGATTTCTTCGCTGGTGAGCGTTTCGTGATCGTACAGGTTGTGAGCGATCAGATCGAGCAGTTCCCGGTTTTCTGTCAGGATCGCCTTGCACTTTTCATGGCACGAATCGACAATCGAACGGACTTCGCGGTCGATTTCGGTCGCAACACCGGCGGAGTAGTCGGAGCCTTTCGTGTAGTCGCGGCCCAGAAAGACGTTGCCTTCCGGATCGGCGTACTGAATCGGGCCGAGCGAGGACATGCCGTAAACGCGGACCATGTTTTTCGCGATGGACGTCAGACGTTCGATATCGTTGACCGCTCCGGCGGAAATTTCGCCAAAGACGATTTCTTCCGCCGTACGGCCGCCAAGCAGACCGGTAATTGTCGCTAACATTTCCGATTTGCGGTGGAAGTATTTTTCCTCACGCGGCGTCATCAGGTTGTAGCCGCCGGCTTCACCGCGCGGAATGATGGTGACTTTCTGCACGATGTCGGCATCTTCGAGCTTCAGACCGATAACCGCGTGACCGGCTTCATGATAGGAAACCAGCCATTTGTCTTTTTCGGTGTATTTCTTCGATTTTTTCGCCGGGCCCATCATGACGCGGTCAATCGCCTCGTCCAGATCGGTCTGGGTAATTTTCGCTTCGTGGTTGCGCACCGCGAGGATGGCACTTTCGTTAAGCACGTTGGCCAGATCCGCACCGGAGAAGCCCGGGGTACGCTGAGCGAGATTTTTCAGGGAAACGCCAGGTTCGAGTTTCTTGTCCCGGGCGTGTACTTCCAGAATGGCTTCACGGCCGCGCACATCCGGCAGAGAGACCGTGATGTTGCGGTCGAAACGTCCCGAACGGCGCAGGGCCGGGTCGAGAACGTCCGGACGGTTGGTCGCCGCGATGACGACGATGCCGTTGTTGTTGGACATGCCGTCCATTTCGACGAGCAGCTGGTTGAGCGTCTGTTCGCGTTCATCGTTGCCGCCGCCCATGCCGGCGCCGCGCTGGCGGCCGACCGCATCAATTTCATCGATGAACAGGATGCACGGAGCGTTTTTCTGCGCGTTCTTGAACATGTCGCGGACGCGGCTTGCACCGGTTCCGACGAACATTTCCACGAAGTCCGAACCGGAAATCGAGAAGAACGGAACGTTGGCTTCGCCGGCAACGGCTTTGGCCAGGAGCGTTTTACCGGTTCCCGGAGGACCGACCATCAGGATGCCCTTTGGAATGTGGGCGCCCATGTCGGTAAACTTTTTCGGCGAGCGCAGGTAGTCGATGATTTCCTTGACTTCCTCTTTTTCCTCATCGCAGCCGGCG
The DNA here is from genome assembly GCF_948576815.1 of uncultured Allobaculum sp. Classification (NCBI taxonomy): domain Bacteria; kingdom Bacillati; phylum Bacillota; class Erysipelotrichia; order Erysipelotrichales; family Erysipelotrichaceae; genus Allobaculum; species uncultured Allobaculum sp. The sequence continues at coordinate 29,309 of NZ_CAPAEZ010000011.1, read as the reverse complement.
ACATCCTTGAAGCGGACTTTGACGTCGTTTTCAATGCGGGCGCGGGATTTGGAAAATTCAAACGCCTTGTTGGCGCTCCCTCCACCGCTCATTTTCGAAAGCATGAAGTAAAACAGGACGCCGATCAGCAGCAGCGGAATGATCTGCGCAAGCAGGCTGACCCAGAGGCTGTTGGCGGAAGGATCGCTGACGGTAATCGTACCGCCGTTTTTTTCGAGAGTGGTCGTGAGCCATTCCATGTTTTCTTCCGTGTTCGGAACGATGGTGGAAAAGGCTCGCTTGTTGGCGCCGCTGGTGTAGACGCCTTCGACTTTGATAATGGAGCTTGAGATGTTGAGGGTGGATTCGTCAAAATGCGCGGTATCCGCGATTTTCTGAAAATCCGTATAGTTCATTCGGTTGACGGATCCCCGCGTGGAGAACCCGATAATCGAAATGAGGATGATAATCACAAAAAGCGTGGGCAGATAATTCAGCCATTTTTTCATGGAAGCTCCCCTTTCTTTTTTCTATTTCCTGGTTTGCGTAGTTACGTGCCGTTCGCTTTTTTCAAAGCGTCGCTTTGCCCGTTCAGACGCGCATAAGCATGCCGTCTTAGCGGTAGGCTTCTTCTTTCAGTACGCCGATGTAGGGCAGGTTGCGATAGCACTGGTTGAAGTCGAGTCCGTAGCCGACAACGAATTCGTTGGGCACTGTAAAACCGACATAATCCGCTTCAATATCGACAACGCGGCGGTCCGGCTTGTCGAGCAGAGACACGATGCGCACATCGTTTGCGCCCTTGTTTTCGAGCAGACGGCGCACTTCACGAATGGTGCGGCCGGTATCGACGATATCTTCCACGATCAGAACGTTTTTTCCTTTGACAGACAGGTCGGTGTCCTTGTTGATTTTGACATCGCCGATCGATTCGGATCCGGAATAGCTGGAAACGGACATGAAGTCGATTTCAATAGGGTGACGGAAATACTTGATGAGTTCCGCCATGAAAGGAACGCTGCCTTTGAGCAGACCGATCACGATCGGGACGATCCGCTTTTCCTCATAGTCGGCTTCAATCTGGCCGGCGAGTTCCTTGCAGCGAGCTTCGATTTCGTCTTCGCTGATCAGAACGCGTTCAATATCTTCACTGATCACTTTTGACATGATGAAATGTACCTATCCTTTTCTGTTGTATATTTGAAGTTTCTTCTTGTTCTGGAAGTTTCTTCAATGCAAAAACGGCCCGTCTGATCCAGAGAGCTTCTGTTCAAAGCTCTTCTCTTTGCACCTGGTCAGGCAGGCGAAAAAGCGTAAGAGATCGGGTCAACGCAATGCGAAATCCTCGGAATCTGGATGAAACACGCGCCCGCATTTTCTTTATTTTCAGCCTGCAGGGCACACGAAGAGGATTTTATTCAAACGCAATGCTTAGGGGAAATTTTACCATAAAAAATAAGGGCTTTTCCACATAATGATAAACATCACAGCCCGTATCCATCGCAAAGAGAACACCTTGATCCGAAGCGATCACCCGATAGAGATCGCGCTCGATAGCCGGGATTTTTCTGGAGATCATGCGCCGGCGAAGATGAAGTCTTCCACCGCGCATTTCAATGGTATCCCCGTTTTCCCACGGACGGATGAGCAGGGGGAAATCGTCATCCGAAACCGAGAAAGTTTCCATACGGGTGCCGTGCGTGCTCAGCTTCATGCCGTACCAGACGTAGTCCATCTCGCAAAGCTGCTGCAGCTGGGCAAGCGAGCCGACATAAAAGGGAAGCGGAGGCGCTTCCTTTTTGCGCAGACAGATTTTGCCGTCCACGTTCTGAATCCAGAAATTTTCGATTTCCTTTCGCCTGCCGCTTTGAAGCTGTTCGATCAGCTCTTCCATATGGCGTCTGGAAAAATGATGCTTCACATGCGCAAAGAGCAGCTGATCGAGAAGCAGCCAGCCATCCTCCCTGTTCAGATCGTCCATCGTTACGCCCTGTCCGCTTCGCGTTCGGGCGTTTTCCTTTCGCCTTTCCAGTTTTCGATTATCGGCTTCCATTTCGCTCAGCCACGCCTGTTTCTGGCTGGCGCTGGCGGGTTCGATTGTTGCGTGGCGGATCTGATTGCGCCGGTAGTCGTTTTGAAGATTGCTTTCGTCAATTCCGTACGGCAGACGGCGCCGGTCCATTTCCTGCTGAATTTCGGCTTTGGAATACGCCAGCAGCGGCCGATACAGCCGAAGGCCTTCGTAGTCAGTCCATTCCTGCAGACCGTAATGGCTGACGATGGCGTTTCGCTCCTTTTGCATCATCCACGTTTCGATCGAGTCGTCCATATGATGGCCGAGCGCAATCGTGTCCGCTCCCGTCATTCGACAGAGCCGGACAAAAAAGCCGTACCGGTCGGCTCTGGCCTGCGCCTGAAAATTGCCGGCTTCATGGACGGCCGGATGCAAAATCCACAGGGTTTTCTGGTGCTCGGCCGCAAACTGACGAACGATCGCCTCATCGCGCGAAGCACTGGGGCGATGGTGATAGTTCACGTGGGCAATAAAGTAGGGGACATGGCGGGATTCGAGAAACCAGAGCAGGGCCATGGAATCCGGACCGCCGCTGACGGCTGCACAGATCATGGCTTTATTGTAGCGAGTGCCCAAAACAATTCACGCAAAAACGGACCTTCGCTCCGACCAAAAAGCCGGTGCCAAAGACACAAAGGTCCGAAAGGGAAAACTGCTTAAAAATAAGTCCCGTACATTAAGGAGAAAACGGCCTGTGTACTCAGCCACGCCAGGCCAAGCGAGCAGAGAAAGAGCAGAACGATCGGTCGAGAGCCGCTGTTCTTTCGGGCATCCCTGGAAAAATCCAGACTTTGCAGGCCGTAAAAGGCGAGGCAGAAAAACGCCGCAAAGACGATCATGTACAAAATGCGGCTGCTGTTCATCGAATCGGTCCTATGTACGCGGGATAGACAAAGGGATAAATTTCCGCGAGATTTTCGCAGGCTTCTTCCATGACGTCGTCATCGACGCAAAAGCCCATCAGACACGAACCGGAGCCGGTCATCAGAACGCGGACCAGGCCGTTGTCCTGCATCTGTTCCTTCTGTTCGACCAGTTCGTCGAGCGCTTCAAACGCCTGCGGCTCAAACGCGTTGACCATCGTCTGATACAGCAGACCGATGTCCTTTTTGCGGACCGCATCCGAAACGATATCGATATCTAAAGCCGAAGACGGGGCGCTTTCAAAGCGTGCGAACGCCTCGGGCGTCGAGATGCCCTTTACGCCCTGTACGAGCAGAACCGGAATGTGCCAGTCGCTCGCAATTTCCTTTACCTGTTCGCCGGCACCGCCTATGCGAGTAAAGGCGTTGTGCAGGCAGCAGGGAACGTCGGCTCCGACCAGAAAGCCGAGCCGGTCCATGTCTTCCATGGATAGACCAAGCTGTTCCATGTCGTTGAGCGCCTGAATCAGCGCGGCGGCATCGGCGGAGCCGCCGCCCAGACCGGCTTTGTCGGGAATGGACTTGGTCAGGGTAATGACATAGTGATTTTTCAGACCGGCATGCTCGCGAAGAACGGCCAGCGCTTTATGCAGGGTGCTGCTGCCTGGCAGCTTGAAGCCGACGGCAGAAATGATATCTTCTTCCGTATTGGACGGTTCGATATCGAGTTCATCGTAAAGAGAGACCGGCGCGTTGACCATATCCATGATGTGGTAGCCGTCCGTGTCCCGTACGCCGAGAATATCGAGAGCCAGATTGACTTTGGCATAGGCTTTAACTTTCATAATTCACCTTAAACAGGCGGATGAAATCATCCACGCTCAGCTGCTGGGCCCTGGTCTGCAGGGGAATGCCGGCTTTTTCCAGCATGGCCTGCGCTTTGGCTTTGTCTTCGGTCCAGCCTTGAAGATTGTTATAGATGGTTTTGCGGCGCTGCGTAAAGCAGGCTTTGACCATCGAAAAGAAGCACGCTTCATCTTCTACGGGATGTTCGTTTCGAAACCGAAACTGCAGCACCGTACTGCCGACATTGGGGGACGGCCAGAAGACGTTGCGGTTGACGTCCATGACTTTGCGGATCGTGCAGCGATACTGCGTGATGACGGAAAGCGCGTTGTAGGACGCCGATCCGGCGGTAGCCGCAAAGCGGTCGGCGACTTCCTTTTGCATCATGACGGTAATGGCGGCGATCGGCTCGGTCGCTTCAAACAGCTTGAAGAGAATCGGTGTTGTTACGTAGTACGGAAGATTGGAAGCAAAGCGGACGGGCAGTCCTTCTTTGGCAAACGGCGCCAGAAGCACATTGACATCCACATTCAGAAAATCTTCCTGAATGATTTCGAGATGATCGCTGCCGATTTCTTCTTTTAAAATGGGCGGAAAGCGCGGATCGATTTCAAACGCGATGACTTTTTCGTTGTCTTCGCAAAGATACTGGGTCAGGGCGCCAATGCCCGGACCGATTTCGATCATGACGCCTTTTCCGTCGCCCGAAGCTTCCCGGGCGATTTTTTCAACGACGCCAGGTTCGACGATGAAGTTCTGGCCAAAGCTCTTTTTCGTCTGCGCGTTCCACTTTTCCTGGATTTCGCGCGTCCGGCTTTTGGTAGCAATTGGACGATCGATCATAAAACCTCCTCAATCTGCGTACGGGTGACGCCCATCGCGTTCAGCCGCTTGAAGCACGTTTTCGCGTTGCAGGGGCCGATGCGGAAACGATCGCAGACTTGTTTTCGAAAGGCGGCGTCGCCTGTCAGGCCCAGATCGAGAAAATCGTTCCAGGAAAGGGTGGACAGACGCTCGTCGTACGAAATGAGATGCGAAAGGCTTTCGGCGAGATCTTCGTATTCGGCATGCTCGACGCCGACTTTCTTGTCGGTTTTGGCTTTGTCGCGATCGATATAGGCGTGTTTCACGCCGGGAATTTTGCGGGAAATGATGCTGCGGATGTGTTCGCCCGAGCGGTCGGGGTCGGTAAAGACGATGACGCCGCGGCTTTTCTGCGCCGCCGCGATCCGATCGAGAATCTGACCGGTGACATGACTGCCGCACGTTTCGATCGTGTCGCAGTCAAAGAAGGTTTTCAGCCTTCGCGTATCACTGCGTCCTTCCACGACAATGACTTCATGAATGTGCATGGACACACTCCTTTCCAGGAAAGAAAAAGATTCGAAAAAGAAATACGTAAAAGCGATTCGTTCCAATGAACCGAAAAGCGATTCCGAACGAAACGTCCTCCCGTATAAAAAGCATAAAAGATAAAAACGCGTAAAAGAATCAGGAGGCAGGAAGAGACAAAAAGCCAGGGAGAGATCCCCTGGAATTGTCTTCTGGAGTACAGACTCAGGCTTTTGGCTTGGCGGAACTGGCCTTGGCGAGTTCAGCGGCCGTTCCGGACTGCGTTGTACCTTCCGGCTTTTTCTGATGATGGAGCAGTCCGGGATTTTTCTGGGGATTGTCGCTCCACGTAAAGCCTTCGCCGCGGACTTCGTGAACGGAGTTGGCGATCACAAAGGCGTGCGGATCGATGTCCGCGATTTCCCGCAGCAGCTGGCCGTATTCACGGTTGCGTACGCAGCACATCAGAACCGGGCGCTCCTGTTCGGACCAAGCCCCCTTGGCGGAAAGAATGGTTACGCCGCGGCTGAGGGTATTGAGCAGGAACGTCTGGATTTCTTTATGCTTATCGGAAATGATCATGACATTCTGCGCGTTTTCACCGCCGAACGTCGAAATCCAGTTGATCGCAAAGGAAGACGCAAAGACAGCGGCCAGACCAATGAGGATGGAATTCAGACCGAAAATCCAGAGACCGGAAAGAATGGTCAGCGTATCAACGATCATGACGCACTGGCCGGTCGGCAGACCGGCGTACTTGTGGATTAAAAGCGCGGGAATGTCCATGCCGCCCGTACTGGCATTGACACGAAAGACCAGACCGAGGCCGGCACCGGTCAGCAGACCGGCATAGACGGCGGAAAGGACGGGGTCCACTTTTTCAAAGGGCGTCACATCCAGCATGGAAAAAAGCGAGACGAGCGTCGGGTAAAGAAATGTGGAAATGAGCGAACTTGCCGCGAATTTTCTGCCCAGACAAAGATAGCCCAGAACGAACAGGGAAATGTTCAGAATGGCAATCATGGGCACGCGTCCAATCGGCAGAAAAGAAGAGAGAACCATGGACGCGGTCGTTACGCCGCCGCACAAAATGTTCTGCGGCAGAATAAAAAAGACCGAAGCAAAGGCCACCAGCAGGTTGCCGGCGATGATCAGAAGCAGGCGGCGCATATTGGAAGCATTAAAATTAAAAAAATAGGAACGAAACGTTTTCATAGATCACACCTTCTGTTTAGTATATCATGCACGCCTGCGCCACAATCTGTGCGCGCGACGCGCACAGAAAATAAAATCCGGCTTTGCATGGCGAAAAGAAATCCCGTGCGCGTCCGGTACCATAAGACTGTATTCCAAGGAAAAACGGTGACAGGAAGCCGCAGAGTCTTCAGAATAAATGCGCAAAATGGGCGCATGAATAAATTTGTATTGCGTAAAAATAGATTTTAGTATAAAAGAAAAACAGCCGACCCATTCGGTTCGGCAGAAAGCGAGGGTCATAAGATGAACTTTGAACCCAGCACGACATGGATTGCCCCTTCGGCGCTCCATCTCAGCCTCTATCGAAAAATCATTGAAGAAAACGGAAGCTGCCTCAATCAGAACGTCATGACGCTCGACACCTGGCTTGCCCAGTCGCTGTCCCGTCCCCGCACGCCTCTGATCCGGCTTCTTTACGAATACAGCGCAAGGCTGGACGATCTGTCGCCCGACAACCTGTTTTATGCCTCCCGCAGAGATTATGACTTTCTTCGCGAATGCGAAAACTTCATGCTTCTCTGTCAGCTTTACGATCTCAAGGACTTTCCCGTCCGAACGCGCCGCGAAAAGGATCTGAAGGAAATTATCGACCGGCTCATGCCCGTAAAACTGTGGGTAGACCAGGCGAAAACCCAGGCGTTTGAAGGCGCTTCAAGTCTGCGCATTCTCCTTACGGAAAGCACGCTCATTGACCGGTACTGGATCCGGCTTCTGGTTTCCAAAGGCGCGCACGTTGAAAAAATGCGTCATCATAAGCGGTTTTACTACTGGTCGTGTTCGAATGCGCGCAAGGAAATGGAAGTGTGTGCGGATGCGATCGTCCGCAATAAACTGGATGCTTCGACGTGCATGATCGCACTGGCCGATCCCGAACAGCGCTGGGTGCTGGCCAGAGCACTCGAATCGCGCGGCATTCCGTTTACCTTTATTCAAAATGACGGTTCGCGAAAAATTGTCGATCAGTGGAAAAGCGCGCTGACCTGGGTCATGAAAAAGGATGACGAATCCCTCATGGCGCTTCTGGAGACGCTCTATCCGATGGCCGCCTGCGATCTGCGCCGCTATTTGCGCCTCTTTGGAAACGAGGGGACGACGCTGCAGAGTCTTACATGGCGTCCCAACGCGCTGATCAGCGAAGAAACGTTTCTTTCTCTGCAGGCGCTTGAAGTCAGCGCCTCCCAGTGGAAGCCAGTTCTCGAATCGCTGCAGGCGCTCGATCTGAACTCCATCGACACCATCGGCCGTCTGATCATGGACCAGTCCCCGGATCCCAGTCCGGACGATCTCAACGCCTTTGAAGGCGTCATGAATCTGATTACCGCAGTACGCAGCGAACTGCATAAGCCCGAAGATCTCGCCCTTCTCATTCGCGAACTCGATAATCTGCAGCCTTCGCAGGCCATGAGCGAACTCAACGGGGTTCTGATCGGTTCGCGCGCGCAGATTTGCGGACTGTACGAAAACGTATTTTATATCGGAGCCGACGCAGCGCATTTCCCAGGCTCGCAGGTGCGCGGCGGCATCTTTGATGAAGCGTACATGGACCAGCTGAATTTCCCTTCGCTCGAGACACGCACGCAGGAGCATTTTGAAATGCTTACGCAGGTTCTCGAAGAGCCGGAAAGCCTGTTTCTGATGACGGCGCAGTCCGATTATATGGGAAAAAGCATCGATACGAGCCATGAGCTCAATACGTGGCTCGGTCTGCTGCCCAAGTTCATGGCGCCGGCGGAGCCGATTTCCGATCCCCGGCCGTCCTTTACGTTAAAGGGCATGCACGCGTCTTCGCTGTTTGCTTCCCAGGACGGCATTTTGCAGACTAGACCGCGCTCGCTGGCCGCCTTTGAAGACTGCGCTCTCAAAAACATGCTCCAGTACGGACTCCGTCTGAAAAAACCGCCGACGGAGCGGGATCTGTTTAAGGTCAGCTCGGATCTGCTCGTACGCATGGTCGAAGAGGCCGGAAGCCGCTTTGGCGTTTCGTGCGATCAGCTGAGCCGCGAGCAGATTGAAACGCTGCTTACCGACGAATTTTCCTTTGCGCGCGAACTGTTTGCCGAGCGCCGCAAGAGTGAACTCGACGCGCTGTATGCGCAGAGTCTTCTTCGCATGGAGCGGATTTTCCATTCGCTCAAGCCGCTGAGCGCCATGAAACTGACGATGGTGCCCGGCAGTCCGGATGTGCAGATGAAGGAAGAGTATGACGGTCTGGCGATGAATATCGAAGGCCCGATTGCCTCTTCGTCCAGAAACCGGGCGGTGTTCAATCTGGTCGATACCGAGCCGTCGCCCTTTGTTTCCGATTCGCTGCCGCAGGCGACGATCAATCTGTCCATGCAGCCTTCGGCCATGCCGCAAAAAGCGTTCGCTCTGCGCTACGGCCGCGGCGCTTCGCCGGTTCTTGCCGAATCCATCGCAACGCAGGAAGCCCTGATAGACGGCCAGCGCGATCATCTGCGGCATGCGCTCGTCGCTCAGAATTTTGGCGAGGACGCTCAGGGCATGCGCGCCGAACTGGCAGGCCGCGTACCGACGTATGTGAGCACGCAGGAAAAACTGAGTTCGCAGGCCGAACAGCTGGCCGACAGCCTGCAGAAAAACGACATTCAGCCGTATCATCGTCCGGCAGCCTGTCAGCACTGCCCGTACAAAACGATCTGCCGCAACGCGGCTCAGGAAAAGGAGTAACGCCATGGAGGATTCCACAAAAAACGAAGCCGTCCAGCAGGCCCTGGAAAACGATGCGCAGCTGGATCGGTCCCAGGACAGCCAGATGCAGGAACTCCCGAAAAAGCCGCTCGTCTTTTCGCCGGCCCAGCAGAAAGTCATCGACTCGCGCAATAAGAATCTGCTGGTCAGTGCCAGCGCGGGCGCCGGTAAAACCGCCGTTCTGGTGGAACGGCTCTGCCGTCTGGTCGTGGACGATCATGTCCCCGTCTCGTCCATTCTGGCGGTGACCTTTACCGAAGACGCGGCTGCCGAAATGAAAGTCCGTCTGAAAAACCGTCTGATGGAAGCAGCGAAAACCGACCCGTCTCTGAATAAGGAAATCGGGGCGCTGGAAACTGCCATGATCTGTACGATCCATTCCTTCTGCCTGTCCATCGTGCAGCAGTATTACTTCGTCGCTGGCCTTCCGTATTCGATGGTCAATCGCATCGATAACGATCTCGCGGACAGTCAGGCGCTTGAGGAAGCGGTGGAGCAGAGCATGCAGGCACTCGATCCCGCCAGAAGCGCCGAACTGCTTCTGTACATGGAAGCGTGCGGTCAGAAGGAAGAACATCTGCGCAGCCGCCTGCTGCGCTATTTGTCGCTGGCCGAAAGCAAGGCCGATCCGGACGGGTGGATGAACGCCTGCCGCCATGAGGCGGAAGACATGTCCGCCTGGTTTTTGAAATACTTTGACGTGCGCTGTGAGGCGCTGATCGATATTTTTGAGGAAATGATCGAAGAAGTGCAGGTCATGGACTTTGCCAAAGCCGCCAAGCAAAGCGAATACATCGAGCGCTTCTCCCGGAAAGTCGAAGCGCTCGAGCGCTGTCGCGAAGCGCTGGCCAAAGGGGATTATGAAGCCTTTGGCGCGCAGTTTATCGAATATGCGGAAACAACGGACAAATTCACGCCCACCATTAACAAGATTTCCTTTAAGGACATTCAGACCGACTCCCGTAAGTTTGAAAAGGAAATCGCCGATGTCCTCTTTACCAGAAAGCAGTATGAGGAGTCCGCAAAACAGATCGAGCGCGTGCGCAATACGTTTATCGATCTGGCCATCGATGTGCGCCGCCGCTTTCAGGAAATCAAAAAGAAAGCCGGCTTTATCGACTTTTCCGATATGGAACTGTACGCATGGAAAATTTTGCAGGATCCCGAAACCGCCAAAGCGCTGCGCGATCGCTTTGAAGTCATTCTGATCGACGAATACCAGGATACGAACGACTTGCAGGAGACGATCATTCAGGCCATCGCCCGCAAAAACAATGTGTTCCGCGTCGGCGATATCAAGCAGTCCATTTACGGCTTCCGTCAGGCCAGACCCCAGCTGATGAAAAATCACCTGGAGCATCCAGGCGAATACGACGAGATTGTAGCGATGCAGGAAAACTATCGTTCCAGCGACAGTCTGATCCGCTTCAACAACGACTTCTTCCGCCATCTGATGAACGTCGACGGTCTTCCTTCCCAGTTTTCGGCCATCGATACGGCGGTAACCGGCAGTGCGCGCCAGAAGGAACAGGCGCAGAAGCCGGTGCGCTTTCTGTATACCGAGTTTGGAAAGGATGCGCGCCTTGGCGAAAGCCTTAGTGCCGCGGGAGCCCAGAAGGAACACCGGGAAAACCGGTTCGATCTGATCGCGCAGGATATCGAAAACCACGTGAAAAAAGAAGGCATCGCCCTGCGCGACATCGCAATTCTTACCCGCTCGTCCACGTCCCACGACAAGATCAAGAAGGCGCTGGAAGCCTGGGGCATCCGTTCCGTGCATCATGTGCGCCATGGCTTTTATACGAACAAGGCGGTGCAGGTCGTTCTTTCCGCCATGCGCGTCATTGAAGACGAACGAAACGACATCGCGCTGATGTCCGTGCTCGCTTCGCCGCTGACCGGCTTTACGCAGCAGGATATTTTGCCGATGCTGAGCGGCAGCGAAGACGGTCAGTCGCTGTACACCCGGCTTCGTCAGAGCGAAAAAGGCTACGAACTGTTAAAAATCGTGCGCGACCTCAAAACGCTGAAGGATCTGAGTCTGCCCGAAATGATTGTCGGCATTTATCAGATCCGCGGCTTTTACGACTATTCCACTTCGGCGCAGGACAAGACGAACCTCGATCTGCTTCTGGAAAAGGCGGTTTCGGCTCAGGGCCTGCTCGATCTGGAAGGCTTTCTGTCTTCAGCCGCGCTCGAAGAAGATCTCGATAAGACCAGTGAAGCGATGCCTTTTGGCAAGGAAGAAGACGCGGTGCATATTTCCACCATTCACGCCTCCAAAGGCCTGCAGTACAAGCTCGTCTATATTCTTTGCGAACAGCGGCAGAGCGACATCGAAGGCATGAGTCCGATTCTGCTCGATGCGGATCTGGGCGTCGCCTTCAAGGCGCTCGATCCGAATACGATGCTCAGTCACAAAAGCGCCGCAACGATCGCCTTCGATACGAAGCGCTTCTTTGAAGAGCAGCAGGAAAAGATGCGTCTGCTTTATGTGGCGTGCACCCGTGCGGAAGAAGAATTAGTCTTTGTCGATACGCTCAAAAACGAAAATCTGTACGACGGCACGCTGAACCTGTATCGAATTCTGGCCAACAACGGCTTTACAAGCTGGTTTTTCTCCCTGTATCATCGAAACCCGATTGATCTGGTGGACTTTGAAGACGTGCCGGAGCTGCTTCAGCGTCCCGATCGCGGCGTCAGCCATCATAAGAAAATTTCCATTCGCCGCTATCAGGGACCCAGACAGATCGTCTATTCGCAGACCGCCTCCAAAACCAAGGCCCACGCCTCCTGGCCCAAAGGCGGCTATGGCAAAGGCGTCGAAAGCGGACTGGCCAAAGAGCGCGGCACCCTCTTTCATGAAATGGCCGCCACATTGCCCTGGCCGTATACGCGCGAGGACGTAGAAGAGCGCCTTCGCCAGTCCGGACTCGGTCTGTCGTCTGGCGATGCGGACTTGCTGCTGCGGCTGAACGACAACGCGACGTACGCGAAGTGGATGGAACTGCCCCATGAATTTGAATGCCCCTACTGTGTCATGGAAAAGGGTACGATCATTCACGGCTACATGGACCTGGTGGTTTTTGACGGCGACACGATCGACATTCTCGACTTCAAGACGGACGCGGCCTTTGATGAACAGTCGCTTGCGGACCGCTACCGCGGCCAGCTCGAAACGTATCGAAAAGCCATGCAGAGCATTCATCCCGACCGGAAAGTGCGCGCCTGGATTTACTCCTTTGAACTGGCGTCTCTGTTCGAAATCTGATCAAAACCGGCCAAAATCCGGATAAAATGTGGGAAAGAAATCCAGATCAGGAAACGATGAATAAATCCTGTACAATGCCCTAATCTTTATTGGATTGCTTTACAGACCGCTTACAGGATGCGAAAAATCATACAGTTTTAAGCAGAACGTAAGACTTGTTTTGAAAGCCTTTCGTTCTGTTATTTTACTTTTCAGGATTGGAAACGAGGACAATGACCGGTAAAAACTAGCGGTTTCTGTAGATATTATTTTCCAATCGTCCTTTACTTTTCACTCGAATCCGTCCTTTTTTCAAACGGTGAACCGCAAAAGAATCCCTTTTCCGTACACCCTTACATCCATCATTGACCCATCAAATGTCAGAAATTGAAAAAATATTCTGCTCCATTATACTGTGTGTGTCCGGAAGACAAAGACCGGGATCTTTGTACAAGCGGACAAATGATAAAGGAGGATTCTTCAACCTTATGGAAAAGCTTTTCCATCTTAAAGAAAAAGGAACGAACGTAAAAACCGAGATCATTGCCGGTATTACCACGTTCCTGGCCATGGCGTACATTCTGGCTGTAAACCCGATGATTCTTGGGGATGCTGGCATGAAACCAGAAGCTGTATTCATGGCAACTGCACTTTCTTCCGCTGCTGCCTGTCTTCTGATGGGTCTGCTGGCTAACTATCCGGTTGCTCTTTCCGCCGGTATGGGTGTCAACGCCCTCTTCTCCTATACGGTCGTTCTGACCATGGGCTATTCCTGGCAGGCTGCACTTGCCGCTGTTTTTATTTCCGGTCTTGTATTTGTTCTGATTTCCGTTACCGGAATCCGTAAGAAGATCATCGATTCCATCCCTGTTCAGCTCAAGCTGGCCATCGGTGCCGGTATTGGTTTCTTCATCGCGTTTGTCGGCCTGAAAAACGCCGGCATCATCGTGGCGAACGAATCGACGTTCGTAGGTCTTGGCTCCTTCGTAGATCCGCAGGTTCTGCTGGCTCTGCTGGGCATCATCATCACAATCGTCTGCGTTGTCCGCAAAATTCCAGCCGGCGTATTTGTCGGCCTGATCATCACCGCGGTGATCGGCGTTATCCTCGGCCTTTGCGGCGTAGACGGCATGCCGGCCATCAACGGTGTTCTCACCACAAACTTTGACATGAGCGCTGCCGGTGCGTTCGCAAGCGGATTTGGCGAACTCTTCTCCCATCCGATGAATGCGCTGGTAGTTATCTTCTCCTTCCTGTTCGTAGACTTCTTCGATACCGCCGGAACTCTGGTTGCGATCGGAAACGAAATCGGTCTCGTTAAGGAAAACGGCGAACTCGAAAATGCTGAACAGGCTCTGCTGGCTGACTCCATCGGTACCTGCATCGGTGCTGCTCTGGGTACTTCCACAGTAACCAGCTTTGTTGAATCGTCTTCTGGTGTAGGCGTAGGCGGACGTACTGGTCTGACTGCCGTAACTACAGGCGTTCTCTTCATTCTGTCCATCTTCATCAGCCCGCTGATTCTCGGCATGATTACCAACGCGGTAACTGCTCCGGCTCTGGTTGTTGTCGGCGTCATGATGGCGCAGCAGCTCAAGGGCATCCAGTGGGATGATCTGACGATCGCAATTCCGGCGTTCATCACCATCATTTCCATGATCCTGATGTACTCCATTTCCAACGGTATTGCGTTTGGCTTCATCGCCTACGCAGTGTGCATGGTCGCTGCCGGCAAGATCCGTGAAATCCATCCGACCGTATGGATCCTGATGGTAATCTTCGTGATCTACTTCGCTTCGCCTTACCTGATGGCTTAGTCCATACTAAAAAAAACAATCGATCGAATATCCGCCTCAGACGGAATCCATACAAAAAAGAAGCAGGGAAATCCCTGCTTCTTTTATATCTGTATCGTAGTGTTTTTTTTAATGGATCGCAGGTCGTATGCCGGCCTGCTTTCTGTTTTTCCCGTTCTGGAAAAGGGTTTAGACGGACTGGCTTTTCGACTGGCCATTCTGTGTTGCGCCGGACTGCGCGTCCCAGTCGCCGTACGTGTCTGTATCCGGTCGTCTGGACGGACGGTTTGGACGGCCGCCGTTCTGGCCATTGGAATTTCCGCTTTCTCCATCCGGACGTTCTGGGGGCATCATGCCTTCAAAATCGTCGGGCATGTCTTCCGGATCAAAGTCATCCGGCATGTTTTCGGGGTCAAAATCGTCCGGCAGATCTTCCGGATCAAACTCCTCCCGCATCTGGCCGCGGCCTGGACCGCCTTGCATGCCGCCCGGGCCCATAACGGAAATGTTTCCGACTGTGGTCAGGCCTTCTTCCACAGTAAAGAATTCGCTCTTTGTGCCGTCCAGCCAGAGTTCGGCGTCCTTTCCAGCTGTGAGGTCCTTGCAGGAAAGAGTCAGCGTGATCGAAGCGGCATTGCCTGTCTGGGTATTGTTCCAGGTGATCAGCGTTTTTCCGTTCTGCTTCAGTTCGAGTTTCTTGAAGGAAGAGGCTGCAATCATGACGGTGTTCTGGGCGGCATCAGTCGGTTTGGTCGCCGTCGCGGAAAGACCGACTACCGTTCCGCCGCTGATTTTAAAGGTGCCGCGATCCGTATCGAAGGCGCCTTCCGGATTCTGAAGAGCGGCCGCGTAAATTTCGGCGCCCGAGATGAGCAGATCGCCGTTCGAATCGACGCCGTCATTCGTTTTGGAAACGAGGGTGAGCTTGCCGCCCTGAATGCTCAGGCTGTTGGCGGCATTGAGGCAGTCATCGGTACTGTTGATGGTATACGTTCCTTTTTCGATGGTCAGCGTGTCCTTGGATTCGATGCCTTCGCTTTCGGACTGGATCGTGTATGTGCCGTCTTTCAAGGTAACGGCGCCTTCGGCGCGCAGACTGTCGCCCTGGCTGGTGATCGTAAAGGTGCCTTTTTCGATGGTCAGCGTATCGTTGACATCTATGCCTTCATCTTCGGACTGAATGGTCAGATCGCCGTTTTGAATGGTCAGCGCGTCGCTGGCGTGAATGCCGTCTTCTTCAGCACTCAGCGCATACGTTCCGTTTTGGACAACGAGATCTTCTTTGGCTTTGACGGCGGAGCCGGCGGCATCGGAAATCGTCAGTTTCGCGCTGCCCGAAAGGGTCAGCGGCGCACGGGAATAAATCGCCGCGTCAAGAACGGCAATTGTACTGTCTTTGGCATGCGAGTTCGAAGAAACGGTGCTGGCTGCACTCGCTTCGATCGCCACGTCTTTCGCGTTGCGAACAAAGATTGCCGGGCCGTCGGTTACCGAAAGGTTGGCGCCGTCCAGCTTTAAAGTCACGCTCTGGTCTTTGGCGTCCACGACAACCGGATACTTGCCGGTTCTGGTCAGCGTGTACGTGCCACCGTTTACGATTTTCAGACCGGAAGACGCGGAAGACAGATCGATAGTACTGGAAGATACGCTTTGAAGGTCGGCGATTTCAATATCGTCGTCAACTTTTTCGGACGTGTCTTCCGTTTTCTCTTCGTTCTGTTTTTTATTGAACCGATCCTTTTCGTTCTGGATCGCGGAAGAATCGGTTTCCGGCGTGTTTTTTGAAGGTACACATCCCGCCAGCATGGATGCGGCCAGCGCCGCGCCAAGCAGGGCGCGAACGCCATATTTTCGATGGGTTTTAGGCATGGTCTAATGTATCCTGTGTTGGATAGATTTCGAAGAAAAATCCGGATCCGTCCGGATTTTTCTGATTTCAGGCAGAGGGAAATCCGCCTTACCCTTCGGGTTTTTGATCCAAAGTTCAAAAAGCAGATGAAAGGATAAAAATGGAATTGTGGGAAAACAACAAGCAAATAAGGTTTTAATATTGTCTTTTATGGACAATATGGATTGGCTTTGCCTGCAGGAAGATTTTCCTGCCTGACTTTTTAGAGCTGTTCGCCGCCGTCGTGCAGATCGAGCAGGGTGACGGAAAGGTTTCCGTTTTCCGCGCGGATTTCGTTGAGCAGGCGCGTACTCTCAAAATGGCTGTTGGGAAGGAACGTATAGGAAAGTTCGTACAGCGTGCCCATGCCGGCGGTTTTCATCTTTTCAAGGTGCACCTTTTTTCCAAAGCGCGAAAGAATGTCCGTATAGACTGCTTCGTTTGGCATGGATTCGGGCACAACGATCTGAATCTGCATGAGGCTGCGGCGCGAAAAAATCCAGGCGGCCAGAAGCATGCAAAGGTCCATGCCAATGCAGAGAGCAAGCGCCGCAAGGCACGCCCCGCAGGCACAGAGCAGACCGGTGACCATCGAGTAAATGATGCAGATCATGTCCGTTCCTTTGGCCGGCAGAGAGCGGAAGCGGACCAGGCCAAAGACGCCGAGGACCGCGATGGACGTGCCGACTGAGCCGTTGACGGCAAGCAGGCACGAACAGACGAGCGGCGGCAAAAAGGCGCAGGTCAGAAGCATGGAGCGGGTCGGCCGAAACGCGGCCAGACAAAGCAGAGCGCCGACAATGCCGATTCCAAACGCGGCAAGAGTCGGAAGAAACAGATTGGTAAAAACGAGTTCAGTCATCGTATGGGTTCCTTTCTAGTGAATTTTTTCTGAAAAAGTCTTTTGAAAGCGGACTGTCTGGGGGAGGACAGTCCGAGACGAATCGGCTGGATCGGGAAAATCGTTTTCTTTCGATTCAAACCGCCGGAAGGCGGCCGGTTTTCTGAATCTGGCGGGCATACGCCGCCCCGGCTTTGGAAAAGGAGCCGGGCACAATGCCGGGACGCGCAAGCAGGCGGCAAAGTTCTAAGGGCAGCGGACGGGAACACTTGATCTCAAAAATGTTCCATCCTTTTTCGAGCAGCGGGACATCGTCAGGATCGCGATACAGACCCGGGCGAACATCGCGATAAAACAGCTGGTCATCAAACGTCAGCCGCAGCGTGGGATCTTCCTTCCACACGTAGCAGAAGCGATGGGCGTACAGCGTGAAGCGCGGCCGTACCGGCCAGGTGTTTAAAAACGAAGCGATTTCTCTAGTGACGGAATTTTCGCCGGCATGTTCTGGATGGTCATAAAAGTTCTGAAGCGAAGCTTTCGTAAACGGGTGCCTTCGCTTAAACGAGCAGCCGCGAATTTTCTTTTTCAGCTCGAAAAAGAAAGCATCCTCCTCGCTATATACGGGCTTGTAGGCGCGCAGTCTGGCTTTGCACTTGTAGTCGGGCTTGCCTTCGCAAAGGCGCATGAGATCGAAGTGTTCGGTATCGAGGTAAATCGTGTAAATATCGCATTCAAAGTAAGTGTCCGGAATGAGGTGCTCTCCGGCTTCTTTTAAAAACGCCGCCTTGGCGTCTTCCTCGATTCGGTATTTCAGTTCTTTTCGAATAAACGTTTCCATGGCCTCATCTTGCCGGGAGCGTTTCAAAGGATTGTTACAATTCTTAAGAAAATCCAAAGAAGCGAAAAAAAGCCCGTCCTTTTCAAAAAAAGGCAGGCAGACAAATCGATATACTGCAAAAGAGGAACAAAACCGGCAAAACGGCATACAAATGCGAATAAAAAAAGCGCCTGTCGTTCAGGCGCATTAAATCTGGTGAAGAGCGGCTAGTCGGCCTGGGCTTCTTCCCACGTCCGTCTTTCCGGAGAAAGATTATCGACGTAGTAGCGTACCGTCAGCTTGCCGGCAATTCTGGATTTGACTTTGGGTTCTACCACAAAGCAGTCGCCTTCCAGCATCTGCGCCAGCATGGCCTTGCAGGCGCAGGAAAGGTTTTTCGATCCCGGCTCGCATTCGTCCTGCATCTCTTTTGCATTCACTTCAATGTACAAATTCAATGCGTCATGAGCATTCTGTTTTCTGGTTTTCAGATACTGCTCATACTGCTCCTGAGTCCATTTTTCCATCGTTTTGCATCTCCTTTCGCTTCGGCAGCTCTTCGCTAGGAAGAAATGCCTTAGCTATCATAGATTGTTTGAAAGTGATGTCAAATATTGCATGGAAAGGACACAAAATGAAAGCGGCTACGAAAATTCAGGATGGCTGGACATGCGTCCAAACGAGAACGAAAGACGAGGAAAAAGAGTGCTTTTTTGGCGTTAGGGCTTAATGACGGCGTCGGCTTCCATCATGCATTCCGTCATGTCCTTTAAGGATGTCGGCTCGCCGCATTCGAGATTTGCGGCCAGAGAATAGAAGACCAGACTTTCCTCGTTGACCAGAACTTTGCAGCCAAGATCCGCCAGCGCCTTGAGAGGCTTGAGAAGTTTCGAATCCTTGCAGGCGAGAACGACCGCCGAGTTATAGAGCAGGATGGCCTGCGGGACATTTACGCTTTTGGCGAGCGTATCGAGAAAGTCTTCCATCAGCGATTCGCCCAGACGCGGATTGCCCTGACCAAAACGGCTGGAGTTAAGAACGACAATGCGTGCGTTTGATTCTGACATGTAAATCCTCCTTGGATCCGAATCCCGGCGACAGGCCGTATTCGAATTTCTGTTTCCTTGAGTATTATACGTAAAACGAAAGAACCCATTCCAAAACTTCTGCTTTTTGGGCGGTCCGCCTTTTTTGCCCACACGGATCCGGAGAGATTTTTGAATGTCTGTTTTTACAGGCATTCGTTTTTTTATGCACATTGATTTTTACAGGGGCTCTCCGTACAATTTTGAAAGATTTAAAGAAAAGAGTGTTTTCAGGCGCCACAACGCCTGAAAGGAAAAGGGAAAAAGCGGGTATGAAGAGAGTGTGCGGAAAGATCGCTTTGTGTTTGATGGCGGCTGTTCTGGCTGTCGGGCTGTCCGGTACAGGATGCAGTGAACGGCTGATGGCGCAGGAAAACAGGACGGAAATCGATGGAAATGCATCGGTTAAAGCTCTGACATCTTCGCAGGCTTTGCGGGAAATGATGAGCCGCATTCAGGATGGCGTCGATCTGCGGCTGGCCAACGCCATTTCGCCCGGCAGACCGTCCGCAAAAGGCAATGCACAGGCGCTGCAGGAAGCGCTGAATGAGGAGATGGACAAAATTATGGAAGAATACGCCATCGATGAAGATTCAACGGGCATCGCCATCCATTCGCTGGACGGTTCCATTTCCTGGACGCTCAATGAAGATGAGCTGTATACCGGAGCGAGTCTGTACAAGCTGCCGCTGGCGATGATCTGGTATGACCGCCTGGAGAAAGATCCGTCCCTGCTCAAAAAGCCCCTGCTGTACCGGGCCGACATGTACGAAGATGTCTCTGTTATTGCCTCACGTTATGCGGCCGGTTCGTATATCGATCTTGAAGAACTTCTCGAACAGGTTATTCTGACTTCGGACAATACCGCCAGCCACATTTTGTTTGAACATCTTGGCGGCTGGGAAAAGTTCAAATCGATCATGAAAGAACGCTGGCCGAACCATACAGAAGACAAAGACTTTGTTTCCATGGACAATCTGATGAGTCCGGGCGTTATGGTGGATGTTCTTCTGGAAATCGCAGCTTCGCCTGAGCGGTATGAAGAGCTGATTGAAGATATGGAAAACGCACAGCCGGCCAACTATCTCAACCGTTTCCTCGATCGGCCGATTGCCCAGAAATACGGAGCCTATGGCTCACAGGTCAACGGGGCCGGGCTCGATCTCGAAGCATCCTGTCCGTATGTCCTCTGTGTAATGACCGACGATATTCAGGCGGAAAAATTTGTCGGCGATCTGGCGCTGCGCGTGCAGAGTCTTCTGGATACCGAAGAGAAGCAGGGGGAGTAGTTGAGGAGCGTTTCGGTGTTCCTGTTTCCATTCCCGTTTAAAAAGAATACGATAGGACTAATGGCCTGCGGATGGATCATCGGCAGGCTTTCTTTGACGGTACTCGCACGCGTTCCGGCAGGAAAGCCGCTAAGACACCGAAAATACAAATACGTAAAAAGCAAAAAAACGGAAAAGCAGAACGCGCAAAACGAGGCACATTGGATCGGCGCGCAGAGGGAAAACCAAAGCAGATCCCGAAGCACATGCCAAAGCGAATGCCGAAGCCCAGCGGAAAATAAAAAAAGCTGAAGGCGTGCCGCATGGCTTCCTTCAGCGTTAAGTTCTCGTGGCGGAGACGGTGGGATTCGAACCCACGAGCCCTTTCAGACTACCTGATTTCGAGTCAGGCCCGTTATGACCACTTCGATACGTCTCCGTGTTGCGTTCAATATTCTACCATATATTTTCAGAAAAGAAAGAAGGCAAAATTATGGTTACCTGGCTGGTCAACCGAATTCTCCGTAAGGAAAAAACAGACGATATGACGAAACTGCGTTATATCATCAGCCGGCTCTTAGGCTGGGTGGGCATTGCCCTCAACTTTACACTGTTCCTTTCGAAATACATTATCGGCGTTCTCGTCGGCAGCGTTTCGATCTGCGGCGACGCCATCAACAACTTAACGGACTCGCTGAGCAATGTGGTTTCGATCATTTCGTTCAAGATTGCTGAAAAGCCGGCGGATAAGGAACATCCGTACGGGCATGAGCGGACGGAAACGATCGCCGCGATGTTCATGGGCATGGTCATTGTCTATCTGGGCATCGACATGGTGACGCAGTCTTTCCAGAAAATTATTCATCCGACGCCGGTTCATTTTGAGTGGGCCGCCGTCATCATTCTGGTGCTTTCCATTTCGGTCAAGCTGTACATGTACGCTTATAACCATAAGTACGCGAAGCTGTATAAAAGCGAACTGCTGGAAGCCAACGCCATCGATTCGCGAAACGATGTGATCGGTACGGCGATGGTTCTTCTTTCTACGCTCATTTCCCGCTTTACCGGATTCGATCTGGACGGTTACATGGGTGTCGTTGTATCGGGCATTATTTTCTATTCGGCCTGGGGTCTGCTGCGCGAAGACAGCAACATCCTTTTAGGTGAAGCGCCGACGCCGCAGGAAATGAATCAGATGATCGATCTGATCATGATCAATCCGATGGTCATCGACGTCCACGATATCGCCATCCATAAATACGGTCCCCGCTACAAATACGCGACCGCCCACGTAGAAGTGGACGGCACCCTCAATCTGATGGACGTCCATCAGGAAGTGGACCGAATTGAACGCGAAGTCATGAAAGTCATGGGCATCGAGCTCGTCACACACGTCGATCCGGTTCTTCTGCACGATGAACAGACGACCCGCGCGGAAGAAAAGCTTACGGAAGCCGTGCGCAAAACGAATCCGAACTGGATGATTCAGGACTTCCGCATTGAAGAGACGCCGGAAAATCAGATGGTTCTCTATTTCGATCTGATCGTCCCCTATGACGAAAAGCGTTCCAAAAAGGAAATCGAAGACGTACTGAAATCCCGTCTGAACGACGACAAAATCGCCTGGATGGAAATGCGCATCGTCCATCCGTACTCCTGATTGAATTCTCAGCCCCCATGGCTGGCTTATCGTTTACATTTATTCACACGAAAAGCGCCGGCTCGTTCTTGCAGCGAGCCGGCGCTTTGATATGTCTGGGAAATGGAAATCCTGAAATCGCAAATGAAATTCGGAACAGAGAAAGCGGATTTCTGTCTATTCCGAGAGCCATCCGGCCGCGAACCATCCGGCGGCAGCGGCGACAAGACCGATCAGAAGCTGTCCGATGGAGAAGGACGCCCAGCTGGTCTTGAGCAGAATGGCGATCGGGCTGGCGCAGATCAGGCCGATGATGGCCCACATTGTCTGCAGATGCCATTTGTTCATAATCCACTCGATCAGCTTGGCGATCGCAAAGATGCCAAGAACGACGCCGATCGCAAAGGGGACGCCAAGAATGACGCAGTGACCGATCATGCCCCAGTCGAGCTTGAGCAGAGCGGTGATGCCGTCGGACACCAGGTTGATGACGGGCTGATAGTATCCCATCAGCATGAGCATCATCGAACCGGAAACGCCTGGGATAACCATAGTCGCCGCCGCGATGACGCCGACGATGAATAACATGAACAGGCCGAAAAAGTTCGTATGCAGAACGACATCATTTCCTGAGCTTTCGTTAACGACGGCCAGCACGACGATCAGCACGAAGAAAGCCGCAAAGCAAAGGCCGTAGGAAAGCTTGAATCCCTTATGCTTCACGTGCTTGAAAATCGAAGGCAGAGAGCCGAGGATCAGACCGCAGAAGCCCAGGTTGGTCGCGATCGGCCAGCGCGCCAGCAGAAACGAAAACAGCTTGGCTAAAAGTGCGAGCGCCAGAACGATACCGATCAGAATAGGAAGCAGGAAACGGAAGGACTTTTTGAAGTCCGAAAACAGATGCGTTACCGAATGAATCAGTTTGTCATAGATGCCCATGGAGACCATCATGGTGCCGCCGGAAACGCCGGGGATGATATTGGCTACGCCAATGACCATGCCGCGCAGGACATCCATCCAGAAACTGGAAATTTTCATAATTACCTCTCTTTAAAGCCGGTTCGCAAACCGGCGCTGAAACCCAAGTATTATATAACATCCGCTTAACACCCGCCGGGCCGACCTGCCACGGGTCTTCCTTACAGTTTTGTCTGACAGCGTCTGCAAAACGCATCCTCAAAAGAAAACTGTTGTCCAATAATCAGAAAAAAGCCGGCAAAAACAAAGCCGCAGGCGATGCCCATCGGCATAAAAAGAACGCTTTCAGACCCTCATCGCAGAAGGCGGTTTTTCCTCGATTTACGAAAACGGGGTGCGAATGTAAAAAAATTCGATTATTTGACGTTAGAAATTGCAATGAAACGCATCGCGCATATAATGGGCTTTGCGTTTATATAAGTTATATTCTTTGTTTAGTATTGCTAAACAGCGACTGAGCCCGCAAGGGCTTGGCGGTATGGACGCCCCGGAAAGGAGAGGACAATGGATTTGAAAATCGGAGCGCGGATTCGCAGCCTCAGGCAGGCGAATTCCCTGACGCTTGAAGAGCTCGCCAGCCGATGCGAGCTGACCAAGGGATTCCTCTCCCAGCTCGAGAGGGATCTGACTTCGCCTTCCATTTCTACGCTGGCCGATATTCTGGAAGCCCTGGGCACCAGCCTTCCGGAATTTTTCAGCGAAGAGCCGGAAAGCCAGATCGTGTTTCGACAGGATGATTTCTTTGTCGATGAAAGAGACGATCATACGATTACCTGGATCGTTCCCAACGCGCAGAAAAACGAAATGGAACCGATCCTGGTCCGCATTGAACCGTTTAAATCCTCGATGACGACAGCCAATCATCAGGGGGAAGAATTCGGCTATATCCTTCGCGGAACCGTCTGTCTGACGTTTGAAGACGGACGGCGCATGACGGTACGCACCGGCGAAACGTTTTATACCGACGGCAGCGTCCGCCACTGGCTGGAGAACCCCTATAAAACGCCCGCACTCGTTCTGTGGGTTTCGACACCTCCGGTGTTCTAGAAAGGAAAGAGATGGAAAAAGACAATACCCTGATTCAGTTCAGGAACATCCAGAAGAGTTTTGATGACCAGATTATTCTCAAGGGCATCAATCTCGACATTAACAAAAACGAGTTTGTCACTCTGCTTGGCCCTTCGGGATGCGGCAAGACGACCCTTCTGCGAATTCTTGGAGGCTTCCTTTCTCAGGATGAAGGAGAAGTCTACATCGAGGGAAAAGAAATTTCTTCGCTGCCCCCGTACAAGCGGGAGCTGAATACGGTCTTCCAGAAATACGCGCTCTTTCCGAATATGAATGTTTACGAAAACATCGCGTTCGGTCTGCGCATCAAAAAAGTATCGGACGACATTATCGAACAGAAAGTCATGCGTATGCTTCGTCTGATCGGACTGGAAGGCTATGAAAAACGGGAAATTACCCAGCTTTCCGGCGGCCAGCAGCAGCGTGTGGCCATCGCCAGAGCGCTGGTCAATGAACCGAACGTGCTTCTGCTCGACGAACCGCTCGGCGCGCTGGACTTAAAGCTGCGCAAGGAAATGCAGTACGAGCTCAAGCGCATTCAGCAGGAAGTCGGCATTACCTTTATTTTTGTTACCCACGACCAGGAAGAAGCCCTGACGATGTCCGACAAGATCGTCATCATGAAGGAGGGCGAAATCCAGCAGGTCGGCTCGCCGGTTGAAATTTACAACGAACCGGTCAACGGCTATGTCGCCAACTTTATCGGCGAAAGCAACATTTTGCCCGGCACGATGGTCCAGGACGAACTCGTCCGCTTTGACGAACAGGATTTTGAATGCGTCGACAAGGGCTTCAAGCCCGGCGAAGCGGTCGATGTCGTCATCCGTCCCGAAGACATTGATATCGTTCCCGTCGGTCAGGGAAAACTGACCGGTACCGTGGAATCGGTTCTGTTCAAGGGCATGCTTTACGAAATGATGGTCGAAACCGTACCAGGCACCCACGTAACTGTGAACATGCACATCACGACCGAAGATGCCAACCAGAAAGACGACGGCCACATCCACATTTCCGGAAACAGCTTCTATCTGGACGTGGAAGATATGGAAGGCATCGAAGAAAAGGATCTGATCGCCCGTGCCGACGCGCAGGCCTGGAATGACGAAACCGATGAACAGCTGTCCATCGAACACGTCGAAACCGACCTGGAAAACAAGATCGGTACGTATTCGATTACCTTCACGACGCAGGGCGGCCTGTCGATTACCAAGACCATTCAGGTCATCGACCAGCAGATCGTCCGCGATGAAAAACGAAACGAGGGCGTTTCCGCCTTTAACTTCTTTAAATCCAAGGATGAAATCAAGGAATCCGTGGCGCTTGATACCGACCTGAAAACGTGGGCGAACGCGCAGGGCTGGCGTCTGAACAACGAAGACCAGTCCATTCCGCTCGATGTCACCTACGATTTCGATCCGGAAAAAATTGAACCGGGCGTTTACCCGGTAACGTTCTGGACCAAAGGCCGCGAGTTCAAGATTCATACGACGGACTTTTATAAGGAAGGTTCCCGTGTCGGTCTGACGTTTGGTCCGGAAGACATTCACGTCATGGAGAAGGAAGGCTATACCTCATGAAGACCTGGCGCAGACTCGCAATCCCGTATCTGATCTGGGGAACCGGGATGCTGCTGCTCCCGATGCTCCTGATCGTGTTTTATTCCATTGTCCAGCCGGGAAACGAAGTCACGACTTTCCGCTTTTCTCTGGACAGCTACATCCGTTTCTTTACGGATCCCAACTTTCTGATCATTCTCGGCCGCTCGCTGAGCGTTGCGATCAAGACGACCGTTCTCTGCCTGCTGATCGGCTATCCGGTGGCGTACTGGATCAGCCGCTGCAAGCAGAAGACGCAAAATCTGATCGTTCTGTTCATTACGCTGCCGATGTGGATCAACATGCTGGTAAGAACGTATGCCTGGATCGGCATCCTTTCCAAAGGCGGACCGGTTTCGATTGTCCTGAGCTGGTTTGGCATTAAGGACGCGGAAATTCTGTATACCGAAACCGCCGTTCTGATCGGCATGGTCTACAACTATCTGCCGTACATGGTGCTGCAGATTCACGCGTCGCTGACCAAAATGGATCCCTCGCTGGTCGAGGCGGCCAGCGATCTGGGCGCTTCGCCGTTCCAGACGTTCTGGCGGGTTATTTTCCCGCTGTCGATTCCGGGTGTCATTTCCGGAATTACCCTCGTCTTTCTGCCGGCGATTTCCGCCTTCTTCATTCCGAAACTGCTCGGCGGAGGCGGCTGGTTCCTGATTGGAAACGTCATTGAAAACCAGTTCATCACCGTCGGCGAATGGAACTTCGGTTCGGCGATTTCCGTCATTATGGCGATGATGATGATGATTCTGATGTCCCTTGTCCGCAAGGCGGACCGTAAGGCGGCCAAGGAGGGCAAAGCATGAAAAAAAGACGCCCCGTCGGCGCGCTGCTGACGACGCTTATGATGATCTTCTTTTATGTGCCGATCCTCTTCATGATCATCTTCTCGTTCAACAGCTCCAAATCGCTGACAAGCTTTACCGGCTTCTCGCTGCGGTGGTATGAGCAGATGTTTGCCTCGCATGACATGATGAATTCGCTTTATGTCACCATCGTCATTGCGGTTCTGGCCACCGTCATTTCGACGATCGTCGGAACGATCACCGCGATCGGCCTGCGCTATTCGAAAAAGCTGGTGCGCTCCTACGTCACGCAGATCAACGATCTGCCGATGATGAACCCGGATATCGTGACCGCGATCGGTCTGATGCTGCTGTTCATCACCTTCCATATCGAACGCGGCTTTGTCACTTTGCTTCTGGCGCACATCGCGTTCTGTACGCCGTATGTCATTCTTTCGGTTACCCCGAAACTGCGGCAGCTTGACCCGAACCTGGCGGATGCGGCCATGGACCTTGGCGCCACGCCGTTTCAGACGCTGACTAAAGTCATCGTTCCGGAAATCATGCCGGGCATTGTCTCGGGCGCACTGATCGCCTTCACGATGAGTTTTGACGACTTCATCATTTCCTACTTTGCGACGGGAAAAGGCGTCAAGAACCTGTCGATCATGGTGTACACGATGGCCAAGCGCGTCAATCCGTCCATCAACGCGATTTCCACGCTGCTTGTCGCTCTGATCACGATCATCTTGCTGGCGGTCAACATCATCCCGGTCGTTCGCAAGCGCATGGAAGAAAAGCGCATGAAAGACCCCAATTACGTGCCTTCGGCACACAAGCACACCGCGCGCAATTCGCTGATCGGTGCGGTCATTGTCGCGCTGGCGTGCTGCCTGTTCTTCTTCCGCCCGGATCGCGGTACGCAGGCGTTTGCGGGCCAGACGCTGCATCTGTATTTGCCTGGCGAATACATTTCGGATGAAATGCTTTCGAACTTTGAGCAGCAGACCGGCGCTCAGGTTGTCGTGGACAACTTTGACTCCAACGAACAGATGTACATCAAGGTGGCGAACGGCGAATCCTTCGATGTGCTGATTCCTTCAGACTATATGATTCAGCGTCTGATCGACGAAGACCTGCTGATGAAGCTCGATCCGGAAAAAGTCGATGAAGCGATCGTTCAGCTCGACGATCAGGTATGCGATCTCGCCTACGATCCCGGAAACCAGTATTCCGTTCCGTATTTCTGGGGTACGGTCGGCATTGTGTACGACAAGGAAAAAGTGTCCCAGGAAGATCTCGAAAAAGACGGCTGGAACATTTTCCGCAATCCGAAGTACAAAGGCGATGTATACCTGTACGATTCGGAGCGCGACCAGTTCATGTCCGCTCTGAAAAATCTGGGCTATTCGATGAACACGTCGGATTCCCAGGAGCTCAAGGACGCCTTTGACTGGCTGAGCGATGTGGTCCGCACGATGGAACCGGAAATCGTAACGGATGAAATCATCGACAACATGGCCAACGGCCGCAAGGCGCTGGGCATGGTCTATTCCGGCGATGCGACGTACATCCTTCAGGAAAACGACCAGATGGGCTACTATCTGCCCAAAGAAGGCACCAACCTCTGGGTCGATGCCATGTGTATCCCGAAGAGCGCGGCCAATCCGGAACTCGCCTACGCCTTCATCAACTACGCAGCGTCCTACGAAGCGCAGATGATCAACTCGTCCTACGTCGGCTATACCGCGACCAACAAGGAAGCGGAAGACGAACTGGCAGCCACGGAGTTTGACGGCACCAACGCCTACATTCCGCGTACCGGCTATGCGAAGGACGAAGTCTTTGAATACAATCCGGACAGCCGCAAGACGATTGCGCAGTACTGGAGTCAGGTCAAGATCATCGCATCCAACAGCCGCTAGCCAGCGTGTCCTGAAGCGGAAAAACCGATGGATCGAAAATCGATTTGATCCGGAACATCCATTTGCAAAACGAATAAAGTCCCGAATGCGAAGCGGCAGAAACCGGTTCGATTCGGGACTTTTTACATGTGCAGTGCAGAGTGCAGAAACCGGATGGATCTTTGAAAAAGAAAGCCGGATTCAGATCGCGTAAATCGAAATGAGAATCAGTGAAGAGAAAAACGCGCAGGCAAAAGGAATCCAGAGAACAGCCGCAGGCGGCTGTTTCGGTTCGCTTTGCGACGTGTCGATCAGAACGCGGATGCGCGATTCAAGAGCACGGGTCGACGTGCTGCGGGAAAAGGCGGAGAGCCGCACAAAGTTGGTATGCGGAAACGTGCGGGAAGACGGAGCCGCAAAGCGAAGCACCGTCCGGGAGTAATTGAGACGATTTAGCGGCGTGCGCTGTTCGGTGATCTGTCGATCGACGCGGATTTCGCTGAACAGTTCCAGCACGGGACGAATCCGCGTGAGGCCCGGCAGCCACCAGTAGACAATCGTCAGCGTCAGATACAGCTTTTTCAAGAGCGCGTCCTCGTTGCACAGATGACACACCTCATGCAAAATGATGAACTCATATTCGTCTGGATGCATCGGCACGTCCGGCAGGATGATAGCCGGATGATGATCGAGGCGTACAAAGGAAAACGGAACGGACGGAGAAATATAAAGATCAAAGTCCGGACCGCAGTAGTCCGGGATGAAATCGGTAATCGCGTACTGTTTTGCGGTATCGAGAACCATATCCATCAGAACCTGTTCTTTCTCATATCGTCGCCGGTATCGCACAAACGCAATAGCCGCGCCGGCCAGCCAGATCCAGCTCAGCCAGCCAAAGCCGTTCGTACCAAGAAACGACACGGTTTCCAGGTGGTGATCGATCAGAGGAAAGAGGCCATTCCAGGGCAGCTCGACCCCGAGCTGAAAGCTGCAGGGAAGAAACATGCGAAAGAAATAGGTGCACAATACCGCCATAAAAAGGCAGGGATGAATGCGGCTGGCCAGAGAAGAATTATGAAGAAGTACAGCCAGCACAGCCATCAGACATATACAAAACAGAAGCGCCATGAATACCGAATAGACAGACAGCAGCATAATGTACCTTCTTTCCATATTCGGAGTTGCAATTCAGAGGCTTAAAAAATGGAAGGGACGGATCGCATGCAGCATTGTGCGGGGAAAACCGCATGCAAATCCAAGTGGTTCTATTTTAGCAATGCTGTTCACTTAAGCTTCACAAGCTCACTTACAAATCAGGTTAGTTCC